>DATNRE010000765.1:0-11004 GCA_036703685.1 Candidatus Obscuribacterales bacterium | reverse complement strand
CTCGATTAGCCGCAGGAGAGGCGGGAGGACGGTTAGGGCGACTTTTTGCGGGTCTTTGTTCCCGTTCTCTGGGCGGCTCTCCCCAATCCGAAGTCGGTTCAGGACGAGATTCTGGACGGGGACGACGTTTGCGAGGAGGCTCGGACGAGGGAGGATAGTCAACGGCGGTGCTTTTGCGACTAGAGGGACGCCGACGAACAGCATCATCCTCATAATTATCGGCTCTGCTTAAACGAGTATCACGACTGCCACGAATTTGACGGGCTCTGGGCATATATTCGTCCGTCGGTTCGAGTTCGTCTAATTCCGCATCCACCCGATAAACGTCACTAACATAGCGTTCATCGTCAACAATTGGCCCCCGTTCCTTAGCCTGGACAACGGCAATTCCTCTAAGGCGAATACTTTCCACCGCAAAGAAAACCGCACTTCCAGTTAATAAAAATTGACCAAAGGCTAGAATTGGATCAAGTCGCCATCCTTGAAACAACAGAATCCCGCCACACAGTAACGCAATGGCGGCAAAGAAAATATCATGATCCCGTGCTAGTTTTGGCTGCCAAGAACGCAGGAAATATAATCCAGCACCAGAAACCGCGAGGGCAATGCCCACTAGGCTGCTGAAATTTAAACCTAAATTAACCATTATTTCTTCTCCTATGCCAGTCCTATCTTAGCGATTTCTTGGGAAAATCTCTACCGATTGGCGCTTGGGGCTGGGTATTTTGGCAACAATAAACATTAGGGGCTATCGATTCAGATCAAATTCTGATTCTTAGCCCCTAAGTGTATGGGTTTAACCAGGATTTTGGCAAGTCTGCCTAAACCTGTCTCCAGATAACCAATCTAGGAACGAATGACTTTATCTTTTTGGCTGATAAAGAGCAGACCGATGGTTGCAGGAATCACCACAATCACGATTCCGGCCAGCAAACTATAGAAAAAGTTCATTAATGAAGGTGTCATAACAAATGCGATCCTTGTCTTAGAATGATTTCTTGGTTTACCAGTTTAACAAAATTTCACAATATTGAGAAGACATTCCTCTATTTATGAGAAAATTTCCCAAAACCGCTAAAATTGATCGGGTAAACGGTAACAAAACTTAAAATATTTTTGCTGATCCTATGGAGACTACAACGATTTTAACGTGGGGTTTAGGTTTAATTCTGGGTTTGATGACCTTTTTGTTTATTTTCCGAATCGTCCTCACCTGGTATCCCCAAGTCAATCAACAGCGTTTTCCCTTTAACCTAATTGTTTGGCCCACCGAACCCTTTTTAGTCCTAACCCGCAAAATTGTGCCCCCAGTAGGAGGAGTAGATATTACTCCGATTATTTGGGTGGGACTATTTAGTTTGTTACGAGAAATGCTCTTGGGTCAACAGGGTTTATTAAGAATGATGTAGGTGAACTGGCAAAATCCCAAGGGATAAATCAGAGGTTAACCTTTGAATATTAGTTGATCAGGATTTAGATCAAAACGGTGTATTATGTCCGAAGATCCTGGTCGTTTTGTCCAGAATCCTAATAACAACTATATTTCTAAGTCTATTTATGCTACGCCGAATTATTCAATTTTTCAAACGACTGATTCAACGCCTGTTCGGGAAGCAACCTACTCCTCCATCGCCCGCCGTCGAAACGATTCCAACTCGGACAGATACGGAATATGAAGCCCTATTTCTGCAACTTTTGGACACCTTACAACCCGCCAGCAGTCGGGGACAAATTAAGGGATGGTTAATAGGTAATCGGGTGCAAGAAACGGAGTTAGTGGCTTGGTTGGAACGGTTTGGAACTCGTTTACAGGAGATGCCGAGCCAACACGAAGAACTCGCACAACGCCTGGTATTTTTAGCGGGTTTGGACATTGGGGATTTAGGAGATGTGGCTGGAAGTATTGGGAGAAGCATTTTAGCTCAATTAACTTCAGAAGCTGAGGTTACGACTTCAGATATGAATGAGATTAAACCGGTCATTGATGCAGATTTTATTGAGGATGGGGTTGCAACTCCAGAAAATCTCTCCGAGAATATTGAGGTTTCTCCAATTATTAATGCAGAATTTGTTGGAGATGGTGTCACCACTTCAACGGAAGTAGAAACCCCAATTATTGAGGAAACTCCCGTTAGTTATCAACCGGAAATTATTGTTGAAGAAACTCCAATTGTTGAGGAAACTCCCGTTAATTATCAACCGGAAATTATTGTTGAAGAAACTCCAATAGTTGAGGAAACTCCTGTTAGTTATCAATCGGAGATTATTGTTGAAGAAACTCCAATAGTTGAGGAAACTCCTGTTAGTTATCAACCGGAAATTATTGTTGAAGAAACTCCAATAGTTGAGGAAACTCCCGTTAGTTACGAACCGGAAATTATTGTTGAAGAAACTCCAATAGTTGAGGAAAATCCTGTTAGTTATCAATCGGAAATTATTGTTGAAGAAACTCCAATTGTTGAGGAAAGTTCACCGGAAGTTAAAGAATGGTTTGACCAAGGCATTAAAAAAGATGAAGCCGGAGACTTTCAAGGGGCTTTATACTTATTTGATCAGATACTTCAGCTACAGCCTAATAATGTTTCTGCTTGGTTTTATCGAGGTAATACCCTCAGAAGTCTAGGGAGAATAGAAGAATCATTATCATCCTTTGAGCAAGCGATTATCCTGCGACCTGAGTATGCAGATGCTTGGAATAATCGAGGTAGTGTTTTAGAAGTTTTAGGGAATATGGAAGAAGCCTTAAAATCCTATCAACTTGCTGTTGATTTAGAGCCCAATGATCCCTATATTTGGAATAATCGCGGAAACGCTTTATCGGATTTAGGACGATTAGAAGAAGCCTTAGAATCCTATCAACAGGCGATTCAATTAGAGCCTAATTATTTTAATGCTTTATATAACCAAGGCATTTCACAACTCAATTTAGGACGGTTAGAAGATGCCTTAATTTCCTTTAATCGTGCCCTAGAATTGCAGCCGGATGATGCCGATGTTTGGTATAATAAAGGTCTGACATTACAGGATTTAGGACAAACAGAAGCAGCCGTTGCCGCCTTTGAAAAAGTCAAGGAATTGCAACCGGATGAAATCGAAGGTTAAACCCATTAAAGGTGCGTGTATTGGAATGCTCGCACCATTTGACTGAAATTAATATTAATAGGAGAATGTGCGATCGCTATCCATAGATGTAGGGGTAATTCATGAATTACCCCTACATCATGGTTACATCCCCAAATTTGCGTAAGTCTTGTTAAAAATAACTCTTGATTTTCCATCCTAAACACCGGACAATAATTAAGGCTGAATATCCTAAAATATTGTGAAACTTTTTGACGAAATTCGTTTTAACCCCTATTTATTGAAGATCGTGACCGTGGTTGCGATCGCATTTTCCCTAAACAGTTGTAGCAGTAAACCCGCCGACTGCATTAAACTTATCGATATGATCAATGAAGGTCAAACCCTAGTAGTTAACCTCAGTCCTAAATTAGATGGGAAAACCACCCAACAACTCTCTCAAGAATTAAACAGTATTGCTAGGGAAATAGAAACCCTAATCATCAAAGATAAATCCCTACAAACCTTTCAAAAAAACTCAACCCAACAGTTTAAAGACCTCGCCAATAATCTTAAACAAATCGCTGAAGCCCTAACCATTGCCGAGAAAGCCCCCATTAATCCAGAAGGGAAAAAACAACTATTAGAAGCTCAACAAAAGGTCAAAGAAGCAGGAGAAAAAGCCAAACAAATTGCCACTAACAATGAGGTATTATTCAAAGAATTAGTCAACTATTGCCCCAGTAAACAACCCTAATGGTGAATTTCCAAACTTAAAACATAACGACCCATTTGTAGATTTTCTGACCAGAGTTCATATTCTAAACGCACATATTCCGGTAGAGGATGTCCGACTAACTCCAACTTCCGAGTAAAATTCCGCAGACGCAATTGACCCGCCATAGCTTGTAAATCCGTTTGTAAATAATAGCGACTCAAGCCATACATTCCCTGTTGCCACAAATGACGATAACTATATTTTCCCTGTCCCTGCATCGTCATCACCGCCCGGTAGGGAGACACCTCCAGCCACAATAAACGGGGTTTCTGGGGAGGTTTTGCCGTTTCCTGGGGCAAAATATCAGGCTCCCATTCCACTAACGCCGGTTCATGTAACAATAAATGGAATTGATCTCGCTCCTTCTGATAGAGGGTTGCCGACCCCTCAATTAAAGAGCGCAGGGGTAAGTCTACGGCAACTAAAGACAGACTCACGGGGACGCGATAGTGTGTTAACATAACTCATCTCAATATTATTAGGTAAAATTCTCGATATTTCCAATTTGCTTAGAGTCGAGAAAGCGGTAGGATCACCTTTAGCTATCGGTGACCTAATCTCAGATCATAAAATGCAAGAGACTATCGTAACAACAGAAAATACAGAAACTGAGCAAATATTAACAATACACCCCCCCAAATCGGGATTATCCTTACAAGGTCGCATTCGCATCCCTGGGGATAAATCGATTTCCCATCGGGCTTTAATGTTAGGAGCCCTAGCCCAGGGTGTCACCACCATCGAAGGGTTATTGTTAGGAGCAGACCCCCGGAGCACCGCCCAATGTTTTTCTCGGATGGGGGCAGAAATTTCCGAGTTAAATTCCGAACGGGTAGAAGTCAAAGGCATTGGACTGGGTAATCTGCAAGAACCCCTGGAAGTCTTAGACGCCGGAAACTCCGGTACAACCCTACGGTTAATGTTAGGAATACTTGCCTCCCACCCCGGACGATTTTTTAGTGTCACCGGGGATAGTTCCCTGGTACGTCGCCCCATGTCCCGCGTTACGCAACCTTTACAACAGATGGGGGCCACCATTTGGGGCCGTCAAGGGGGATCTTATGCACCCCTAGCGGTTCAGGGTCAAGCCCTGCGCCCCATTCATTATATTTCCCCCATTGCTTCAGCCCAGGTGAAATCCTGTATTGTGTTAGCCGCCTTGATGACGGAAGGAGAAACCACCGTCACCGAACCCGCCCTATCCCGGGATCACAGTGAACGAATGTTAAGAGCCTTTGGCGCGAATTTAACCGTTGAACCGGATACCTTTAGTGTAACCGTTAAAGGGCCAGCAGAACTACACGGTCAGCACGTTGTGGTTCCGGGGGATATTAGCTCGGCGGCTTTTTGGTTAGTGGCGGCGGCCATTGTTCCCGGGTCGGAATTAGTGGTAGAAAATGTGGGGGTGAACCCGACTCGCACCGGGATTTTAGAAGCCTTAGAAAAAATGGGGGCGAATTTACAATTAGAGAATGAACGGACTGTGGCGGGGGAACCAGTGGCGGATATTCGAGTGAAATATGGCGCGTTAAAAGCCTGTGAAATTGGGGGAGATATTATTCCTCGATTAATTGATGAAATTCCAATTTTAGCGGTAGCCGCGGCTTTTGCCGAAGGAACAACGATTATTAAAGATGCGGAAGAATTAAGGGTGAAAGAAAGCGATCGAATTACGGTAATGGCGACTCAAATGAGTCAATTGGGAGCTAAAATTAGGGAACGTCCCGACGGCTTAGAAATTACCGGGGGTTTTGCTTTAAAGGGGACAGAAGTTGATAGCGATACGGATCATCGCATTGCTATGAGTTTAGCGATCGCCGCTTTGAATTGTCAAGGAAAAACCACGATTCACCGCGCCGAAGCCGCCGGAATTTCTTACCCGAATTTCGTGGCTACGTTAACCGAAATTTGTACGGTTTAAAATTATCACAAAAATTCAAGAAACCGGGTTTCTGATTATTTGAGAAACCTGGTTTTAATAAGAGCGATCGCAGTTAACCAAACCTGAGCATTATACTCAAAATAACCAGTATTTCACAATCAAATGAAGCAGAAACCCAATTTTAATGAGATGCTATTCAAGATTATTCATACACTTGACGGCGATGTGCAATCACAATAACTATAATGTGCTTTTTTTCCTCATTAATAGAATAGACAACTCGATAGTCTCCAACACGATAACGATAATATCCAGCTAACTCGCCTTTAAGGGGTTTAATATTAGGATGGTAACGAGGGGTAATTTTAATTGTATGAAAACAGCGATCTAACTTTTTCTGAAGGGAAGCAGATGCTTCTTCAAAAAATTCCTGAGCTTCACTATTAATAACAATTTCATACATAAAATTAATATTTCCGTTTGAGTTTATCAATAGAAATAAATCGTTCTTCTAAAACATCTTCTTTGCCTTTTTCAAAAGATTCTTTAAACCCAGGGATTTTAAGTAATTCTTCCGTTGCTTCTTGACTTTCTCGTTCTGCTAAATATGATAAAAAATCCGCAGCTACCATCAGTTTTTCAGGAGATAGCTGATCAACATACTGTTTAACTTGATTGCGAATATCGGTAACGTTCATAAATTGCTTTTGAATTGGGTTATTGTCTATTATATAATTTTTTTGGAGAATGCCATCCCTCACCCCTAAACCTACTTATAAACACCTCCTCTATAATCGATTTCATAAATCATTAATTCATCATCCTCAATATTGATTTTGAAGATCAGTCTAATTTTACCGATCCTAAATCTTAAAAATCCTTTCCAATCCCCTTTTAAATTCTTAATATCTAACTCTCGAAAAGGAATAAGCCCACTAACTTCAATAGCAGAAACTAACTCTTTTAATTTCTGCCTAATTTTTTCTTGTTCCTTATCAGATAAACTATTTAAGAATTTAACAGAATTTTTACTAAATTTAACTTTCATCCTTCACCCAATTTGTCATATCTACAAAATCATGTTCATCATATTTTTCAGGCGAATCAAAATTTTTACTAATTTCTTTCATCTCTTGATCACTGACATCAGGGATTAAAACTTGCATTAACGAGAAACGTTCTTCTCTAAGAACTTCTCGAATGCTTTCTTTCATGAGTTGTTTTAAAGTTTCCATTTCCATAAATGTAGAAAATAGATTGGTAAAATAAGTCTGACTTTATTTTATCATAGATTCGCGAATTTTAATATATTCTCGAATAATAGGAGATAAACTAAATAAAATCGGATCAGATCCTATAATTTTTATTAAATAGCGTCTCATCAAAGAATCTAACCCATTAATTAAATCCATTGACGATAATGATAGACTTTCTCTTAAATCTTCTCTGGATACAGGGTGATTATCCTGACTTAATTCTATAATAATCTGTTGTTCAATGGGTGATAATCGCTCAAATAATTGACTTAAACGAGATTGAATAGATTCTGTTAAAATCAAGCTATTTTCCTTTAAAAATTCAGAGACTTGACCGCTAAAGATTTTTTTAATTAAACCTGCAATATCTTTTAAATAAACCGGATTTCCGTTATACAATTGAATTAGCGTTGCCCAACTTTCCTGATCTTGTAAACCATAGTTTTTCAGAATATCAATACTATCTAACCCTTCTAATTCCAAACACTGAACCGGATATAATTCTTCATCTAAGGATATCATTTCTTGGCATTTTTCCTGACTGATTAAAATTAAACTGCTTTTATGTTCAATTTCAGTGATCATTGTCAAAAAGGATTGATAATCTCGATATTCACTTTTATATTGTCCGGCTAATTTTTCTTTAATAAATAATTCCTGTACGTCATCTAGTATAATTAAACATTTTTGATCACGGAAAAGATTTAAAATTTGAGTTAATTTATTATCAACTAAAACTGAATCAGTATTAATATTTGTTAGAATTTCAGTTAGAATACTATCTAAAGATGGGGAGAGTTTGATATTTTTCCAGATAATAATATCAAAGTGTTGTAAGTTCAGATCAACAAATTGTTTAACTAGAGTTGTTTTACCCATACCACTTAATCCTAAAACTGAGATTAGACGAGTAGTTTGATCAATTAACCAGTGGGATAGGGTGTTAAGTTCGGTGGTGCGATCGTAAAAATAGGTTAATTTAGGAGCTATTGTTAAATCGTAATTGGATTGATTAGAAAAATTTGGCTCGGAATTTTTAGGTGAATCTTGAGGATTATTAGAACAAAGACTAATATGGCTGTTAATTAATCCTAAAACTTGCTGTGATGAATTAGATAAATTAAAGGAATTACTGCATCTTTCTATTGTCCAACAAAAATTAGACTTATTCACCTTTTCTCCTAACTGTTTAGACAAAATATTATATAGTTCACGGCTAACATTGCCGATATGATTTTCACTATTATACTTTAACTCACTTGCTATTTCGCTATAGGTTTGATCTTGCAAAAGTCCTTGAACTACATTTTTTTGTAAGTTATTGAGGTGCTTTCCTGTTTGCTGAAAAGCCAACTCATCAACCAGTTTTAACACTTCTGTAACATTCATAGAAGCTAGGTATAAGAACGCTTTCAGGTATTATAACTTAGTTTGTGATTAGATGATCAAGGGTTTTCAAGGGTTTTTAAGAATTTCTTGTAATATTTTTTTACAAAAGACAGAAGAAAATCAAGTTTTTTCAGTTGTAAGTATCAGGCACAACAATTTAAGATAGAAGATAATCAAAGAGAGCCAACAATAAAACTTATTGAGAGGTTGATATCATGACTCCTAGAGAAGAACTTAATAATCGGATACGCCATGATTTAAACGAATATCAAAAGTCAGTCAGTGAAAGATTAAAAGAACTTGAGGAGCAAGAACTGATTTCAAAAGCACAGTTACAGGAACTTTATACAATAGATGCAAAAATGATAGGTCAAGCTATTATAGATGCTTTAATTTCTCATCAAAACTATCCAGAAGATATAACAGAAATCTATGTATATAGCTTATTTGATAAGTACAAAAAATCCGTTGAAGCTGAATTCGATAAAATCAATAAGTTGAAAACAAAAAAAGAACAAAAAAAGTCGATATTAATTAATAAAATAAATGATTTAAAATCAATGTTTAAAACTTTAAAATCAATGTTTAAAACGCCAATAAAACGCCAATTAAGTCCACGTCAGAGAATCAAGACTCAAAAATAGAGGAAAATCAAAGTGGTAGAATTCTGCATTAGTTTTATAGCTATCATTGTTATGATTTGGCCAGCACAATTTTTTTTAAAGGGGTTGGCTCACTTTATTCGCAATAATTTTGATGGTGTACCTTTCATCTCTAATATTGTCAAATTTGATATAAGTAGAATCAAGATAAAATATGGTCATGCTAATTCTGAAGAAATTAGGATGGCAGTGATTGCTCCAGTCATTGTTGCAGGCTGTCTAACCATGATACTTCTACCTAAATTTATAGGTCATATTTTGATTGCAGTCGCTGTAATTTCTGTCTTGGCATCTACCATAAAAAAGCAATAGTTTTTTTCTTTTATCACAGAGAGGTTTTTTATGAATATTCCAAACAATTCTAGTATTACTATTACTGTAGCTGGTAAAAGAGTTCCTGTTGTATTTCAAGATGGCAACGGAAGGGCAATTGTACCAGGAAGTGTAGAGCGAGATATTGTTCTTAGTTTTATTGGTAGTGCTTTGGCAAGTCCAGTAACCGGATTAATTGTTGTTATCGGGAGTGGATATCGTGAAATTAGATTAGCAGTTGAAGGAATTGGTCAGGAAATCAACACTGAAATATTCAAAATTAGAAAACAAGGTGAGGTTGATAGAATGAGTTATGTTTATCATCTGTTTGGTTCTAAAATAGAAGAATTACAGTATAGCAGCTATCCTGTAATTGTTATAGATAAATTTAAAGAATCTTTGGTCAGAAAAATGGAAGCAGAATTACATAATTTTTAGTTCTAAATTTTCACGTTTTATTTTTCAGTTCAGCCAAGTTTTCTTGTTAACATCTTGCAGGTAAAATCATGGAACCTATAGATTTCAAAAATTCATTGACTAGAAGTGATAATGGCTCAATTCAAAAGCCTAATAAAAACCCGATTACGTTAGCAACTGGCAGTATAGTTAAGCTGGAAGAATCTGTTAAAACTTATCTACACGCTGAAAGTATGAAAAGCTGTGTTATTAATTCAGAACATGAGGCTTGGTCTGAATATGAACGTTTAAATGGTTAAACTGTTGTGACTTGGTGAATATATTCATGCTTAACAAATTAGACATAAAAAATTGAATGTCTTCAGTATTTTTTGCTAATTTTAAGCAATTTCTCGATAAAGTATGTCAATTAATTTTGACATACTTTATATTTATGCAATTAAAAAAAGTAAATAAAAACCATAATTCTTTATCACAGTTAGGCTTGTCATACCCTAACTTTTTAAAATCAATGATAGGGGTCACGGTATTCTGTCTAGCGTATTTAATGATCTATTCATTATCACAACAACCAAATACAGCAAACATAAGCCATCAGAATTTGTTAAAATTTCCACTGAATTATTGTGGGGATAAAACGGCTGGTGGAACTAATATGTGGTATCCAGTGTATGCTGATTATAGTGAAAAAAATTTAAGAACAATAAAAAAAACATTTTGTTGTGATAGTTATTTTGATGAATCTGCTAATTTAATCCAAGTAGCATCTTTTTATAATCAAAAAAACGCTAATAATTTAGTTAAAATTTTAAAAGTAAATGGTATTACAAGTGCAAGAGTTGGAACAGGAGAACAAAAGACTACCGCACGTTCTCCTATTCGCAAACCGAGTTGTAATTAGCATGGTATTAATTTGGTAATTGAGTTTCATTATATTTAACCCAACCGAAAAAATCTTTGAGACAAGCACTTTAAAGAATTAAAATGAGATTAGCGATCGCATCATTCCTCACCCACCCCTAAACTGGCCTAACTATCCGTTAGGACAGATCCGCCTGAGACGATCAAAATCAATGGCCTACCCGGGTCAAAATCCGTGACATTATATCGATCCGAGGGAGCAATGGCAACCTCCTGTAAAATTACGGGTGTCCCCACTACACATTGACCCCAATAACGTTACATTAGGTTGTAGTATCTCAATAAAAATTTACATCGGGACATTAAAACCTATCATCGTCCCCCACC
>DATNRE010000764.1:0-10817 GCA_036703685.1 Candidatus Obscuribacterales bacterium | reverse complement strand
GAATTAAATAGCGAAAGAGCGATCGCTTTCCCAAGGTTTCAATATTCCATCGCCAACTCGGAAATACCCAATTAATCATTCCAGCTAAACCCGTATAAATATAATCTAAATTTGAAATCGGAGGATGATTTCCCCTGCGTTTTGCCGCGGAAGCAATTAAGATTAAACCTTTAACTTTTTCGGGAAATTTTAAGGCTAATTCTAAGGCTAAAATTCCCCCTAATGACCATCCCAAAACCAGACATTGCTCAATATTAAATTCTTGAAAAAGTGTTTCTAAATCCTGCAAATGCTCCCCCATTTCAAACCGTTGACGGGTGCGACTTTTTCCATACCCTCTTAAATCCGGTGCTAGGGTAAGATAACGTTGGGAAATATGGTTAGTAAAAACAGACATACACTGACTCGAACCCGGATGTCCATGTAAACAAATAATCGGAAATCCTTGACCTTGAATTTGAGTATTTAACCGCAATTGCTAACCTCGAGAATTTTTTAGATCGGTTATGAGCTACCATCAGTTATTAGTGTAATAGTTATCAGTAAAAAGTTAACAGTTAACGGTAAATTCCCTATTCCCTATTCCCTATTCCCTATTCCCTATTCCCTATTCCCTATTCCCTATTCCCTATTCCCTGTTCCCTGTTCCCTGTTCCCTGTTCCCTAACGCTATAACTGATGACTGATTAAAGTTGTCCATTCTCAACAATATATTCAGCTATTTTATGAATGCTCTTGCTAATTTGGGAAACATTAGCCGTATTATTATCAATAGCCGTAATAATATATTTTTCTCCATTAATTTGAGCCGCGACTGTTGTTCCAATTACCCGGGAATTTTGACCAGTTTTTTCTCCTAACCATTGGGTTTTCGGTAATCCTTGTAAACCCGCATAACCAATTACCCGATCATATTGACGATTTAAGGCATCAATTAACACCTGGGATGAGGGCTGTTCATAATTATAAACCTGCACCATCATTTCCGTGAGTTCGTTACTAGTTAATCGATTTCGTCCGGTTCCCGGTCGCCAGGGCATAATCCGATCGCCCATTAATTTAAAATTAACTTTGGTGAATTTATAGCCTTGGGATTCTAAATATTTATTAATATAATCCGACCCTAAATAATCAATTAATTGATTGGTGGCAATATTACTACTATGATCAATCATTTGTCCCATTAAATCTTTTAAAGAGTAAGATTGACGGGCGCGAATGGATGAAGCATCTTCGGTAAAATTGCCTCTCTCCACCAAAACTTTTTGCTCTAAACTGATTTTTTCCTCACTAGTTTTATGTAAAAGTGCGATCGCCACGGGAACTTTAATTAAACTCGCCGGACTCGCCGGAGGTTGATTTCCTCGTAAATCCACACAATCCCGTTGTAAGGTGCAAACCGTTAACATCGCCTGACGAGTTAAGCCACTTTCCTGACGAATTTGTTCTAATATTTTGGAGCGAGCGTCTAATAATTCATCAGTAATTTCTGATAGACTGAATTTGTATTCTTTAATTTTGTTAGAGGTTTGACTTGCTAATAAAGAATGGGGAGAAATTTCCTCTAAATTATTAATTGCTTTTCCCCAAAGTTCTTGGACTTGTTTTCGTTGTTGGGGAGAGGGATTATTAGGATTAGCAATTTTTCGCGCTTGAGTTACTAAACGGCTGGCTTGTTGCCAATTATCTTCGGCTCGTTGTTCAACTAATATTTGAATCTCAACGGTTTTTAACTTTTGTAATAAAATTTCATCGGGTTCAAATTTCAGGGGATCGGTAAATAAAGAATTAAAAAAATTAGGTTCGGGTTGATTTTCCGGTGGTGTTTCTAACTCTTGAATTAAGCGATCGCGCAGGGTAATTAACTCTTTCAAAGAACCCGCACCATAAAATTCTGAAGCCACCCCCACCGAAGGAAGTACCTGAGTCAGTCCCAAACCCAAGATGATCCCTATACTACCTGTTACCGTTGTAGTCCAACGCCAAACTTGACGCATCCTTAAACTCCTCACACACAAGTTCTATCAGTTTATCAAAAACCGGAGCCAGAAGACCCAAATCCTGAGAAAATCCGTTATTTTTTGGTTTTTTTGATCACTTTTTTAACTAATATTGGAATTTCAGAAGGCTGTTTAGCAACGAGAACCTCAGCATTTTTAAAAGCAGAAACTTTACTTTCAACCGTTCCGGGATCGACCATATTCTTAACCACTTTTGAAGTCATTAATAGACTAGCATGACCCAAAAGTTTAGTAGTCGGAGCGTGGAAGCCAGCCACATAGGCAACAACGGGTGTATCAATTGATTCTGCAATATAAGAAGCCGCTTCTTCTTCGCTAGTTCCCCCCATTTCTCCGACTAAAACAATGACATCCGTATTTTCATCTTCATCCAAAATTTCTAACCATTGCAAAAATGAAGAACCGACAATAAAATCACTGCCAATACTAACAGCAATGGATTGACCTAATCCTGCTTGGGTTAACTCCGCCGCCACTTCATAGGTTAAGGTACTACTGCGACTTAATAATCCCACATTTCCCGGTTGATAAAATTCAGGTGGATGGGTTCCTAATAATAACTGATCAGGAATAATAATGCCCGAACAATTGGGGCCAATTACTAAAGTTTCTGTGATTTCCGCCTTCCGAACCAAATGCACCATATCTAAAGGAGGCACTCCTTCGGTCACAATAATTAACTGACGAATTCCGGCTGCAATTGCTTCTAATGCGGCATCTAAAACTTGATAGGGGTGAACAAAAATCACACTAATATCAATTTCACCCACATTAGCAATCACTTGTTCTACCAAATCAAAAACGGGAATTCCACTTAATTCCCGTCCTCCCTGACCCGGACTAACACAGGCGACAACACGAGTTCCATAGGTTTTCATCTGCACCACTGCATGGGTTAAGGAGGGCGATATTGTTGTACCCTGTATAATTACTTTAGTATCAGAAGTTAAATTCATATTTGATCATTATTCACAGAAAGTTTTAGAAATTTAATCAACTTGCTATTTTGCTAAATTAACCGCCGTCGCCACAGCTAAATCCAACCGATCAAATAAATTCACAGGTAAATCAGTAAACTGTTCTATATCAGATTCCGGTTGAATTCCAGCCAACCTCAGAACAAATTTAGGTAAATTACTGGTTCTAGCTTTTCGTTTCAAGTACCCGGCAATTTCTACTAATAAAGCAGAACGAATGATCGGTTGAACTAAAAGATTAATCACAACTACTTTCACCTGTTTAGATTGAGTGATGCGATCAATTCCTTGATACAAACGTTGGCGAAAACTTTCTGTAATTTCATAGTGATCTGCCCCACCTAAATTCAAAAAATTGGCGGGTTTTCCCGAGGACTGCATGATTAAATCCAACGTTGCCATCGTTAAACCTGCACCATTGCATAAAATCCCAATATTACCTTGTAATTCGACTAAATTCAGTTCAGGGTGAAACAATTGATCGGAAATGATCGGCAGGGAAAGAGAACTACATTTTTCTTGAGCTTTGAGTAAAGTAATTAAGTCTTCATGGCGTCCTAGAGCTCCATCATTGGCAATTACTTTGCCATCCAATGCCATCACTTCTCCGGTGGGACTAATTCCCAGGGGATTAATTTCTACGAGATCCAAATCTTTCTGTACAAACAGACGATACATTTTTTCCACAATGGCACTGACCAAGAGAATTAAATCTCCCTGTAATCCCATTTTTAGGATTAAACGTCGAGCATAAAAAGGAGAAAAATCTTGATCCACTATCACTTGCTGAATTTTGGAAAGGGTCGCTTCCACATTCACCCCGCCCTGTTGCGATCCCAAGAGTACCGGACGCCGTGACCCCGAATCTAGGGTAACAGCTAGGTATAATTCCCGATCCGCATCATATTTGGCTTCTGCTAACAGGACTTGGGGACATTCACCCCGAATCGGCAAATTAAAAATCATTTGGGCCGCAGCAACCGCATCGATGGTATTTTCCGCAAAGCGAATGCCTCCGGCTTTTCCCCTACCTCCTGCCCGCACTTGGGATTTCAACACCACCGGATAGGGAATTTTTAAACCCTTTAAATCCTGAGCATTGTTAATGCTTTGTGAGGGTAAAACCGGAATCCCCATCTCACGAAACAAGGTTTTAGCTTGATACTCTAGCAAATCCATAATTAGTTATTAGTTATTAGTGATCAATGGGCCAGACGTACCATGGCGCGTCTGTACCAGTCATCAGTCATCAGTTGACAGTAAAGAGTTCATCGTTAATATTTGTGGGCTAAAAATAGTTAACTGGTACGGGCGGGTTCTTTTAGATCTTTATTAATTACCGAGCATCTCGATGAACCCGCCCCTACAACTGATGACTGTTGACTGTAAACTTCTTAACTGATAACTGATAACTGTTGGCTGATGACTGATTACTGATTATTGCCTTGATGAACGGTCTTGACCCACTTAAGTTGTTTGGGACGAATCCCCATCCGAGGGGTGGTACTTCCTACGACTAATAACCAGTGAAGCATATAGATCGTACCCCGCAGGGTATCAATTCCAAGGGTTAACTTTTCGGAAAAGGGGGGTAATGTCTCGCTGCTGTGGGTTGAACCCCATTCCGAGTTAACATTAACCATTGTCCCTTGTGTGTGACGAATCCGTCGTAATCCTAAGAACATTCCCAACAAAGACAGAGTGAGGGTAAAACAGGTTAGGGGTGTGGTTAAGGGTAAACGACCTTGAATCAGCGATAGTACCCAATCAGGAGCCACCGCCGTTGGTAGGATATATTGGGTGAGCCAGAAGCAAAACAAATCCACGGTTTTTTGAGTGCCCATGCGGTTGCTCAGAATCAACTGCCAATAATCTAAATAGCGTTGATAGCCGCCTTCTGCCCAACGGTTGCGCTGATGCCAAAGGGCTTTAAAATCGGTGACTCCCTCCTCGTATACGGGGGGAAAGGATAAACACTCAATATCCCATTGATCCAAATGCAGCCGAATGGTTAAATCTAAATCATCGGTGATGGTTTCTTCATTCCAACCGCCACAGCTTAACAGGGCTTCCCGTCGGACAAACTGCCCATTTCCCCGCAGTTCTCCAATCCCACCAATACTAATGCGTTTTTCTTGGAAATAGGCATCTAAAGCCATTTCTGCGGCTTGGGAGCGAGTCCAAAAATTTTCGGAAGCATTATTAATCGCTTTTCGCACTTGGACGGCCCCCACTGATTCTCGATGGAATCGGGGAACAATATGGCGTAACATATCCGGTGCAATTTGAGCATCGGCATCAAAGACCCCGATAATCTCTCCTTGAGTTAAGGCTAAAACTTGATTTAAGGCACCTGATTTTCCCCCACTGGCATTCGCCGAGCGCCGTAATACTTTGAGTTGTGGATAGTCTTGGCCGAGTTTTTCCAGCACAACGGGGGTTTGATCGCTACTATGATCATCAACAACCCATAATTCGTAACAATCACTGGGATAATCCAAGTTACATAAATTTTTAACTAATTGACTAATAACGGCTTCTTCATTTTTAGCCGCCACTAATAGGGAAATATAGGGCCAATCCTGTTGGGGTTTTTCCGCTACGGTTTGTTGTTGGGAGCGTGTCGGAGCTAAGAAAAGTCTTAGGGCGTGAATAGATAATAGACCCGTTAGACCCAGGGTAAACCCCATCCCCCAGGACACAAAATGCAGGGCAATCATCCCGCCCCAAATTAAGATTAAGGCAAGGGCGGCTTTGCGTCTGCGACCTTGATACCAATGGGGAAAAACCTGGAAATTTGAGTGGCTTTGATTCCTAGGGGTGCTCGGGTGCAATGGGTCATTTGTAACCGAGGGGTAAAGCATGGAGGATCGAGTCTCACGGTATCGACTTTCTGCCTGATTCTGTTGATACTGGGGAGCCGGAGATTCACCAGGACACTGTTGATCACGGGTGAGCTTCTTGATATCACTGTTGTCAGAATCCTGTTCTGGCCAAGACTGTTTTGGCATAGATAATCTGATTTACCCCTCAATATTCGTCCAATCTGCTACCAGTGTATCTAATATTGTGACGGTATCTACAAATATTGAGGTTAATAGGCTGATCTTCACCAGATGGCGGAAAACTTACGGGAATAATCGCTTGTCGGTTAATTTTATGATTGATTAATTGACTTAAATTAGAAAAATCCTAACAGGGAGAAACCGACGAGAAAATTGCACAAAACTTTCATGATAACCAGAACTATATTAGGGATATTGGATCAAATTACCCCCTGTTCCCCGGCAATATATCGCTCAAATGTTAACAAAACCTGACGAAACAAAGGCAAGATATTAGAATTTTTTTTCAGGATTGGATCAAACTGCTCCGATTACTACCGATAACGGATGAGACAGTTAGAGGGTCAGGATTTTATCCTTTAGGATGACAACTGGGCTAAATTAAGAGTAGGTAATCTGATCGCAGGAGTAATAATCTATGACTGACATGACAGTCGCTCTGACTCAACTCAAAGCCGCCGAGAAACGGGAAATAGGGGTCTACCTCCCCTACTATGACGAAAAGAAGCGGAAATACTTACCCTATTCGATTAGCCTTTATAAAGAAAAGAGCTTGGAAGGCGCCCGTAATATTGATGGTGGGGATGGCATTCCCTTTGTGGCAACTTGGAATGTTTCCTCTTTACCCGCCGATTTAACCCGTTGTCGAGTACAGTTTGATGGCAATGCCGATCTCAGTTATGAAGTGATCCTGTGTAACCATGAATTTATTAAGTATTTAATTGAAGTTCTTCAAAATTTTAGCCGGACTCGTACCGTTGATTTTTCTCAAGAGTTCTACAAGAAACTTTTGCATTTGGATCATTAAATAAGGATTCACTCTACAATATAAAGGCTACTGTTAAACTGTGTTAATTTCCTTTGAAAAGACTCATTACCCGCAATATTTTCAGGGGGAGTCTGGAGGAAATGTCATGATTTTTTGAATTGAACAATAACAAATTCAGGAGTAAATTTGGTCATGGATCATCGAAAGTATATATTAATAGGGTCAACGGAGCCTTACACGGGTAAATCAGCCATTACCTTGGGGCTGGGTCATCTGTTTCAGGATAAGGGGTTAAACATAGTGTATGGTAAGCCTTTGGCTACCGAGATCAGTGATGAGGATGAATCCTTTGATGCCGATCTTCAGTTTGTGGCTCAAACCTTAAAATTGTCTCAAGAACAACTCCTATTCCCGATTTTGACCCTCGACGAAACCACAATTAATCGACGTTTACGAGGAGAAGATCCGGTCAAATATACGGAATCTTTGACTTCCTATCAACAGGAATCCTCTGCCGATCTGATTTTACTCGAAGGGCCAAGAACATTGCAAGAGGGACTGTTATTTGGTTTGTCTGTTCCTCAAATCGCGGATCAACTGGATGCGTCAGTTTTGTTGGTGGCGCGTTTCAATTCTCACTTAGCATTAGATGATTTACTATACGCTCAACAACGTTTAGGCGATCGCTTATTAGGAATTATTATTAATGATGTTCCCCCCGAAAAACTAGAAATTACAACCACTCACATTCAACCGTTTTTGGAAGCCCAAGGAATTCCAGTATTTGGAGTTTTACCCAGAAATCCTATTTTACGAAGTGTCACCGTTAAAGAATTAGTTAAACAGTTGAAAGCCCAGGTTCTTTGTGGTCATGAACGCTTAGATTTGATGGTAGAAAGTTTGAGTGTCGGCGCCATGAATGTCAGTTCGGCGATGAAGTATTTTGATAAATCTGTGAATATGGCTGTTGTTACCGGGGGCGATCGCACTGATATTCAACTAGCAGCTTTAGAAAAGTCTACTCACTGTTTAATTCTCACGGGTCAACTTCCCCCCGCACCCATGGTTTTAAGTCGGGCTGAAGATTTAGAAGTACCCGTCCTTTCTGTTGATTTAGACACTTTAGCAACGGTAGAAATTATTGATCGGACGTTTGGTCAAGTTCGTCTCCACGAACCGATCAAAGTTGCTGCTGTGAATCAACTGATGGATAAACATTTTGAACTGGAGCGTTTTATCCAATGGTTAGGAATTTCCTTACCTGTATCGGTGATTCGCTAATATGAATTCTTGTAGAGATGTTGCTGCTAATGTCTCTACAACGTTAAACGATAATATTCAGGTTTCTGATTTTAATTTAATAGTCTTTCAACGGATATCTCCATATCTGGAAAACCTAAAGGGTTAATCATCCCTTGATTAATAATTTGTTGACTCAAATAAGTATTATTTTCAGGATTTCTAAATACAATTAATTGTTGTTGGGATAAATCTAAAACCCAATATTCTTGAATTTGAGCTTGAGCATAAATTGATAATTTTAATTCTAAATCCTTTTTTAAACTACTTTTAGCTACTTCAATGATCCAAAAAATATCCTCAGCATAGGGATGATGATGATCATAACGGGACTCTGGGGGTCGAACAATGGCAATATCGGGTTCGGGTTCAGAGTCAGATAAACTAATGGGGCCATTAAAACGAATATCGGCTTTACCTGTTAGTAAGGTGGCTAAGTATTCTACTCCTCGCTTGGTTTTATTATAATGAATGGGACTTTCTGGAGTCATTTCAATAATTTCACCGGATAATAGTTCAACTTTGCGATCGCACAAAATCCCAGCATCAATCATCTGGTGATAATCCTCTACAGACCATTTTGCTAAGGTTTTCATGGCAGAATTACCTGTTTTAATTATAGAGTTGAGTTGTTTCTATATTAACATTTTTTAGGGAGTTGCCACAAATCTAATAACTGTCTTACAATTAAAGTAAGTTTAGAATCTTAATTAACTGATCATGCAGCAACTTTCTATATCGTTCAAAAATATTGATCAATTTCCTTATCACAAATATATTTCTAATCAATCAGATCAAAAACCTTGCTTTATTTCAAAACAGGGAGTGCTTTTTGAAGAAGATTGTATAACGCTTTTAAAACAGATCAATAACAGTATAGCTGATGTCATTTTTGCTGATCCGCCCTTTAATTTAGGGAAAAAATATGGCAAAAAGCATAATGATAGTCTCGAAGATAGTGAATATCTAAACTGGTGTTATACTTGGCTGGATGAATGTTTCCGGATTCTTAAAGACGGGGGCAGTTTATTTATTTACAATTTACCTAAATGGAATATGTTGTTAGGCTCTTATTTAATGAATAAGGGTTTAACTTTTAGACATTGGATTACTATTAGTCAAAAATCGAGTTTACCTATTCCTGGGCGATTATATCCTAGCCATTATAGCCTTTTATATTATACGAAAGGCAAGCCGAAAGTTTTTCGTAAAATCAGAACTCCCATAGAAACTTGCCGTCATTGTGGGGGTGAAATTAAAGATTATGGCGGTCATCGTCATGCAATGAACCCATTAGGAGTCAATTTAACCGATGTTTGGACAGACATTCCTCCTGTGCGCCATTGGAAATTTAAAAGTAAAAAACGGACAACTAATCAACTCTCAACCAAGATTTTAGATCGAGTCATTGAAATGTCAAGTTTACCCGGAGATTTAATCATTGATCCCTTTGGCGGAAGTGGGACAACCTATGCAGTTTGTGAAGCGACAGGTCGTCATTGGATCGGCATGGAAATTCAAAATTGTGATGTGATTATTGAACGTTTAACCGAAGGAAATCTACACTATCATAAAAATAGTGATTATGTTGAGGGTTAGTTATTAGCACGTCCATCTGTTCCTTTCGGAATTTTAGGAACATCAAAACTGATTTCGTCTTGTTCAATCCCTAGAATAACTAAAACCCCTGGAGAGGATGCAATACTATTTAACCAAAAGTTAAAATAAGGTTCTAATTCTTCATAATTCCCAATCCTATCCGTTAAATACTGAGCTAAATTTCGACAGGGAACAATCAAAAATCCAGCAATAATGAGTTGCTGCTGAATTGCAAATGCCATTTTATTCAAAGAACGATGGCTTGAGGAAACATTTCCAGTTTCCCACTCAGCAACAGCGATTTTACTCCGACTTGTCAAAACTGCATCAACTTTTCCCAAACCACTGATTACAGCTAACTCTGTTAACCATCCTTGCTCTTTTAAATCTTTTATAAAATTATTTTTAATGGGTTTTACACCATTTCCTTCTGCTCTCTTTTTCCCACTTTCAGGATAAATTGAAAAAGTTCCAGTGCCTAACGGCCAATCTACTTGTTGAATCGCATTTTCAACCTGCTTTTTTGCCTCGATATAAATGGGATTCTTTAAGGTTTCTAATGAATGGGATAAAATTCTAATCTTCGGAATCTTCATAAAGTTCTAAAGTCTTTAACTGAACTTCAATCTCTTGAATAAACTGGGATGCTGGAATATCTAAAGCATTAGCAAGTCGAAACAAAACATTCAGAGTCGGTGATTTTACTCCTCTTTCTAAAAGACTAATATAAGTTCGATGTAAACCCGCCTCAAAAGCTAGTTCTTCCTGACTTAAATTCAAAGCTTCTCGCCTTTGCTTTAATACTTTTCCAAAGACTTTTGCTAAGGTCACACTTTGCTGAATAACTAGACAAAAATCATCCTAAGATGCCATGAACTATAAATCTTCAGACTATAGTATGCAGACTACGAGACTGTTTCCAAGAATCGCTAAGATTAAAGAAAAGATATAGCAATCCAATAAAAACGATGACTCTAACGCCCTCGGTAGAATTTTTAGATGAATTTGAGATTATTGTGGTCGGGGCTGGACATTCCGGCTGTGAAGCGGCACTGGCAACAGCCCGCTTGGGATGTCGTACCCTGCT
>DATNRE010000763.1:0-6988 GCA_036703685.1 Candidatus Obscuribacterales bacterium | reverse complement strand
TTCTAATACCGATTTATCAATCCGTTCATTGAAAAATTCCATGTCTTCAGGACATTTTTCTAACACCGATTTAAAGATATGTTTTAGGAAATCTTCGGCTAAATCCATATCTCCTTCTAAATCACAAAAAGCCATTTCGGGTTCAATCATCCAAAATTCCGCTAAATGGCGAGAAGTATTAGAATTTTCCGCCCGAAAAGTTGGCCCAAAAGTATAAACATTGCCAAACGCCATCGCCATAATTTCCGCTTCTAATTGTCCACTGACGGTTAAATAAGCGGGTTTTCCAAAGAAGTCTTGAGCATAATCTACCTGTTGAGATTCTGTTAGGGGAATATCCTTTAATTTAAAATTAGTTACACTAAACATTTCCCCCGCTCCTTCACAATCACTGGAAGTAATAATCGGAGTATGAACCCATAAAAAACCCCGTTCTTGGAAGAATTCATGCACCGCCGAAGCACAGGCATTTCTAACCCGAAAAACTGCCCCCAAGGTATTAGTCCGGGCGCGTAGATGTCCAATTTCGCGGAGAAATTCAAAGGAATGACGTTTTTTTTGCAAGGGATAGGTTTCGGCGTCCGCATCCCCATAAACCTTAACTTCAGATGCTTTTAATTCTATCCGTTGTCCCTTGGCAGGAGACTCGACTAATACCCCAGAAATTTCTACCGAAGCACCTGTATTGAGTTGTTTTAAAATATTCCCATAGTCGGCTAAATCAGGATTTAATACAACTTGCAAATTAGCCAAAGCTGAACCATCATTGATTTCTACAAAGGTAAATTCTTTTAATTCCCGTTTGGTTCTGACCCAACCCTGAATTGTTACGATTTCGTCGGGTTTACCCGTTCTCAACAGTTGAATAATTCTACTCACGGTCATGGTTTTATCCTTTTTTTTTAGTAATCAGTCATCAGTAGAGACGTGCCACGGCGCGTCTGTTAACTAAACCCATGTTCAGCTAAAAACTCTGGGGTAATTTCTGTTAAGGTGGAAATAGCCGGAATATTATCATAATTTTCAACATAATTCAAGTTTCCTTTGAGATAACTTTGTAAAAATTTCCCCACATATTTTCCTAAGATATCCGCTTCAATATTAACCCAACTTCCCGGTTGTAAATCGCGTAAATTTGTTTCTTGATAACTATGGGGAATTACGGCCACTTCAAACCAATTCCCCTCAAGATCACAATCAGAAATTGTTAGACTAATCCCATTGACTGCAATACTACCTTTTGGCACAATATAAGGGGCAATTTGACGCCGCCAAATATTGCTGGCATTAACGGGCGCACCAAACCGCATTTCCCAAGAACTTGCTGTCGAAGTAACGGACTGGAGACACCCAACTCCATCAATATGACCCGTAACAAAGTGTCCCCCTAACTTACTTCCGGCTCTCAGGGATGTTTCCAAGTTAAAATAACCTTCTAAACTCTGTCCCAGTTTTGTCCGGTTTAAGGTCTCAGGAGACGCCGTGGCGATAAACCCCTTGTCCCGAATTTCTACCACCGTCAGACAAACTCCATCCACTGCTACACTATCGCCGATGGCTAAATCCTTTAAAATTAAGTCTACATCCCCCAGGACGCAACTAATTTGGAATTGATCTTGTCCTATAGGTTGAAGGGTTGCAAGCGCTTGAATAAGTCCTGTAAACATAGAGCAGTTCGTTGTTAAAGGTTGAGGTGTTGAGGGTGGAGATGTTAAGGGTTAATGGCGAACACCTTAACCGCTAAAATCCCCTGTCGATTCCGACAAAAATCAAGGCATACTGGAATACAGTTGGTATGATTGTTTATAACTTAACCACTGAGTTGTCGGGAATATTTGATATAGAGGCTAATAAATCCAATGATTGAAATGAAAGTCGCTGGAATTGCACTTGACGCGGCTACACGCAGCCCGATTATCCTACTGCGGGATGCGGTCGAGAGACGTGCTTTACCGATTTATGTCGGCCAGGATCAAGCAAAATCGATCCTCGGTGCTTTAGAAAATCATAAACCACCCCGACCCCTGACCCATGATCTATTTGTTAATCTTCTCGAAACTTGGGATATGACCCTGGAAAAGATTATCATTCATTCCTTGCAAGATAGCACGTTCTATGCAGTGTTAATTGTGCGTCAAGGGGAAATTAGGAAGGAAATAGATGCTCGTCCTAGTGATGCCATTGCGATTGCTTTACGCACCGATAGCCCCATTTGGGTTATGGAAGAAGTGATTGCAGATGCTTCTATTCCCGTGGATAGGGACGCGGATGAGGCGGAAAGACGGGCGTTTCGAGACTTTATCTCTAATTTGAGTCCTTCGGATTTAATCAAACGTTCAGAACTCAATAAAACCGATGAAACACAATAATAAAGCAGGGGGAGCAGGGGAGGCAGGGGAGGCAGGGGAGGCAGGGGGAGCAGAGGAGAAATGCGTATTTACTTGCTAATAACCCCAAAACTAATAATAACTAAGAAGCAAGAGTTAATCATCAACTAATCATCAACTAATCATCAACATATCAATAATGCGTTATAGGCGGTTTGGGAAAACGAACCTGGATCTTTCTGTATTTTCCTTGGGTACAATGCGTTATTTAGCATCTTCAGAAAATGCTTATTTAACAATTAAAAAAGCGATTTCTCTGGGGATAAATCATATTGAAACGGCACAGGGTTATGGTCAAAGTGAGTCTTTTTTAGGGGCGGCAATATTGGGGGGTTTGTCAATAGAGCGATCGCAATTTTATATTACAACTAAAATCACCCCCAATTCTAACCCGGATGTGTTAGAAAAAAAAATTGATCAATCCCTAGAACGCCTAAATTTAGATTATCTCGACTGTCTAGCAATTCATGGAATTAATACCCGAGAACACCTAGAACAAACCCTTAAAGGACTATCAGGCGTTGAAAAAGCGCTCGCCGATGGTCGAGTACATCATTTAGGGTTTTCAACCCACGCTCCCCTAGAAATCATTTTAGAGGCAATTCAAACAGATTTATTTCAATTTGTCAATCTACATTATTACTATTTTTTTCAAAGAAATGCGATCGCCATTGAGTTAGCGACTCAAAAAGATATGGGGATTTTTATTATTTCTCCGGCGGATAAAGGAGGACAACTGTATTCTCCTCCAGAAACCTTAAAAAAACTCTGTGATCCGATTTCTCCCCTAATATTAAATTACCGATTTTTATTAAATGATCACCGAATTACAACTTTAAGTTTAGGGGCAGCAACCCCCGAAGAATTAGATCACCCTTTAAAAGTTGCTGACCAAGAAATTGAATTAACCCCAGAGGAAATAACTATTTTCAACAAATTAGAAACTCAAAAAATACAACGTTTAGGAACAACAAAATGTAGTCAATGCGATCAATGTTTACCCTGTCCAGAACAAATTAATATTCCCGAAGTCTTACGGTTAAGAAATTTAGCCCTGGCTTACGATATGATCGAATTTGGAAAATATCGTTATCAAATGTTTGAAAATGCCGGTCATTGGTTTCCGGGTAATAAAGCAAATCGTTGTAACGACTGTGGTGACTGTTTACCCCGTTGTCCTGAACAATTAGACATTCCCACTTTATTAAGAGAAACCCACGAACTGCTCAAAGGACAAGAAAGAAAACGACTTTGGGAATAAAAATTATCCTCCTTCGTGTCTTTGTGGTTAATTCTATTCTATCATAATTTATGAATTTTATCAATAAATTAGCTAAAGTTTTTATCTATATCTTAATTTTTAATAGTTTAATTGATCCAGTGCGATCGCAAATATCTACAGAAAAAGATAGTTCAACTATTGACTTGAATAAACCGACAAAACCCTGTTTTTCAGAAGATGCTGTTTTACCCTCTCCTGTGCTTTCTCAAACCGAACCGAGTATCCCTAATCTTTGGTTAGCAGAAACACTGTATGAAGATCCAGTGATGAAAACTTGGTATATTGAAAATAGTCTAGTGCAGCTTTCACCCAATCTTTATTTAGATTCTTCTATAACATTAGTAGTAGATCGAGAAAAATGGAATGCACAACAGTATTTAGGACAATATGTATTTGTTAATCGATTTGCTACCGTCGCCCAAAGTTATGGTTATAATGTGCGCGTTTGTAATCTTCAAGGAGATTTACTCGCCTATTATTACTGTGATTTCACCAGAGCGCCTTTAGAGTGTAACGTTAAAATTCGATCAACGGGTTTAAGAAGACGAGATTTTAAATAATGGAGAGGCGAACCTAAACCCGTACAATATTTGTGAATAGAATTGTATTTAGGATATAAGTTGCAGTGGCCAATCCATTTATAACCGTCAACGACGAACCCATTCTTTTAAGTCAAGCCCTGAAATACCTACAAACGGCGGGGAAATTACAGCCGATGCTCACCGATATTTTACGGGAGTATATCCTAGATCGGGAATTGCAATCCCGAACGGATTTGGATGTTCCTGCTGCTAGTATTGAACAATCCGTGGTGAATTTCAGATTAGAACGGAATCTCAGTGACCCCCAAGCTTTTCAACAGTGGTTAGAAAGTAACCGCATGACCTACGAAGCCTTTCATCAACAAATTCTGTCGGGGTTTAAACGGGAAAAACTCAAACTCTCGATTGTACAACCTCAACTTGAGGAGTATTTTAAACAACGAAAACCTGCTTTAGATGCCGTGGTTTTATCGCGAATTTCCTTAAATGACTATGAACTCGCAGAAACCTTAGTATCTCGTTTAAAAGAACAGGAAAGCCGATTTGAAGAATTAGCCCGAGAGTATTCTATTACGAATGAACGCTCTTTTGGCGGGATGATGGGGGCCGTGGGTTGGTCAACTATTCCCGATAATCTCAAGGTGATTTTACAGCAAACCCCACCCGGACAAATTGTTGGCCCGATGGAAGTGGAGGGAGGCTGGTGTATTTTCCGAGTGGACGAGTTTTTAGAAGCCTCCTTAGACAACGCTCAAGTTAAACAACGGTTGCAAAACGAATTATTTGAACAGTGGTTAAATCAACAACTACAATCAACTAAAATTACCCTGAATATTCAAGATTAATCGGCTTAAAAATATAGGAGTTAGAACCCATCCTAACTCCTGTATTTTGATCATCCTTAAACCTTTTGAATTAGTCCTCTTTTTCCTTCGGCCCGAATACCATTTGTACCACCATGGTTTCTCCTCCCTCTTGATGATATCGATCCGCCCATTGTCGAATAATTTCATCTAATTCTTCAATGGCTCGATCAATGCGTTCCGGGGGGACATCTAACTCCTCTAAAACCCTCATGACCCGAGGTTGACGTTCCGCCCAGTCCTTCATTAATCTAAAATATCTGGCCGTATCTTCCACCATAATAAAAGTTCTTTCCTCCTGATCTTCGGGGGAATAGGTGGCACGGTTGAGGGCATAAAAGGGCATTCCCCAAGGGGATTCGATTTTGATTACGGTTTCAGAATAGGTTAAACGGCGTTTAATATGTTCGGCTAAGGCTTCACTTAAAGGCATTCTGCGATTGGGTTCTAAATCTTCCTGAGAACGCCTATGTAAAAAATCAATTAATTCCATAAATTGAAAGGAATTAATTAATTGAGCATCGGGTAAAAATTGAGGAAGTTTACTTTCAATCACCCGCTTTTCTTCTTGAGTTAAGCTACTCCCTGAAATCCGAGAACGTCCCGGTTGCCAAGGATAATGCTCTAACCAAACATAGGGAAACTGAATCAAATATCGCGGTTCTTGAGACCCCAACATTTTTAACAGTTTGCCTTCGGTGAGAGCCTGTTGTACTTCCTCAACAATCACCTTAACTCGCTTGGGTTCAATATGGTGCAGGTGTCCTGTCATTCTCAGGTTTTTTCCCTGTTCCATATAGGTCATATAAATCGCACATTTTGCCGCCGTGGCAGCCGCATCGAGGAACGCCCCATGTCGATGTCCACTGGTTCGCATGGCGCTAAAAGCCAGATATAACAGAATCTGATCCATCGCACTAGGGCTAAGACTTTTGATCAGATCAGTGTCTTTTGTCATAGAAACCTCATAGAAATTTAGAAACGAGCGTGGCTTTAGCCCTGAGCAGAAAAGAGACTGAAGTGATGTCAGTCGCCTACAAAATTCTCAAGTTGATGACAGCAACAAATCAACGATAGCACCGTCATGAGTCGGTAGGCACTTGGTGTATGGTTGATTAGCCTATCAAAATTAAGTAGATTATTTAGCACCCTTGGCACTCAGGGTTCCAATATGAATTGATCGATCACACGAATCTATTCTATCTTAAATATTGTTTGCCACAGCTTATTCCGCCTCATATTGCCCATTAGATTAATTGGGGTCAACCCATTAAAGATCCAAAACACCCAAAAGCCCAAAAAACCATTAACCTCCCCAGCCTAATGTAGATAGCTAGGGAGGTTAATGGTTGTGGAAGTTGTTTTGAACCCTTGGGACTTTCTGGGTTTGTTAGCTTAGTCTATGGCCCCGAAGCCCTCAGCCTAAAAGCTCAAATTAGGAGCGATTCATTTGATTGGCCATATCGGTAAACATTCCCAGACTCGGCCCGGGCCGACGACGGGGGGTGGCCGTTTGGGGCATTAAATATTCCGTGGAAAAGTTCATCCCAGCAGGGGTTTTGACCTGGGTGTTCAGGGGGGTGGGTTCCTTGGCGGGGGCGGGTTTAGGGGCAGCAGGAGCAACGGTTGTGGTTTGGGGTTTAGCCACGGCCGCCGTTTGGGGTTTGGCTTCTACGGGTTTGGCTGATTCCGCTTTGGCTTTGGGTGCGGGTTTAGACTCGGCTGGGGGTGCTTTTTTATCTTGAGCATCGCCAAACTCTAAATAATAGTCATCTTTTTTCTTAGAACCGAAAATTTTATTTAACATTATCCTTACTCCGTCGTTATTTTTAGGAAGTTGAAAGCCTTAAGACCTGAATTCAGACTAGGGAAAAACGAAAAATTTGTCTACAAAAATTTACATAATGTTACATT
>DATNRE010000762.1:0-7955 GCA_036703685.1 Candidatus Obscuribacterales bacterium | reverse complement strand
ACACCCCCTTATTCCTGTCGAGATGCTTTTTTTGCCCAAACAGAAAAACGTCCCCTGCAAGACTGCCTAGGGTTGGTGAGTGCGGAAATTATTTGTCCTTACCCCCCCGGTATTCCCGTATTAATGCCCGGTGAAATTGTCACCTCTGATGCTCTAAAATTTTTGCAACAAGTGATAGCTTTAGGTGGGAAAATAACCGGATGTAGTGATCCGAACCTGCAACAGCTTAAAATTGTTAAAGGTTAAACTGAAAAATCAACAACGATTGACTGATTCCCAACCTAATCAATAAACTTTGAAATTTCACCCCTAATTAATCTTAAAAATGTCCAAACTTTGGCCTTATGTTACCCCAGGAATTCCCGATGATTTATTTGAACGGTTGCCCGGTATTCCGTTAAGTAAGCGAGAAGTCCGGTTATTATTAGTCTCTTTAATGCGATTACAAGCCGACTCAATTGTATGGGATATTGGGGCTGGAACCGGGACAATTCCAGTAGAAACAGGGCTATTATGTCCCCAAGGTCGAATTATTGCCATTGAACGGGATGAGGATGTGGTGAATTTAATTCGAGTCAATTGTGAACGATTTGAAGTTCAAAATGTTGATGTAATTGAAGGAAGTGCTCCCGAATGTTTACAGAGTATTTCCCATCGGCCGCACCGGGTTTGTTTAGAAGGTGGAAAACCCGTTAAAGCTATTCTACACGAAGTTTGGAAATATTTACAACCGCAAGGAAGAATTGTAGCCACAGCCTCAAATTTAGAAAGTCTTTATGCCATTTCTGAGGGGTTTGCTGAGTTACAAGTCCGCAATGTGGAAGTGGTGCAATCTGCCATTAACCGATTAGAAAAACGGGGAAATCATCAAACTTTTGAATCCGTTAATCCCATGTTTATTTTAAGTGGTGAAAAAATAGATTAAATTTAAAATAACCTATAGATAACTGCCCCAGATCGTCTTAACTCCTGACTTCTAATATTATGCCTTCTTTGTCTCGGATTATCAGTGGAATTATTGGAATTATTTTAGCCTTGGGAATGCTCATTTTTGGAGGCTGGTATTTTACCTTGGGCTTTGGTGTCATTGTTTATTTAGGTCAATTAGAATATTTTCAATTGGTTCGGGCTAAAGGTATTGAACCTGCGACTAAAACCACTTTATTTGTGAGTCAAGCCCTACTTTTAACCGCCGCATTTTCTCCGGCTTTAGTGGATGCAATGTTTGCCCTAGCGGGAACATTAGTCTGTTTTTATTTATTATTTAGACCTAAATTATCAACTATTTCTGATATTAGTTCTTCAATTTTAGGATTATTTTATGGGGGCTATTTACCCAGTTATTGGGTACGGTTAAGAGTTGGACTAGAACCCCATACTTTAGTTGAAAAAGCCTTTGCCAGTCCGATTCCTTTTAATGAAAATTGGTTAGAAAATTGGTCAATTTCCAATTTATCCCCAGGATTAACCGCTACTTTATTAGCTTTTATGTGTATTTGGGCGGCGGATATTGGTGCCTATATTTTTGGTAAAACCTTTGGTCGAACTCGCCTCTCCGATATCAGTCCGAAAAAAACCGTTGAAGGGGCAATATTCGGATTTTTAGGCAGTATTATCGTCGCCATATTAGGATCTTGGTATTTACAATGGCCGGGGTTTCCTTGGGCGGGTTTAATCCTGGGACTATTAATTGGAATTGCCAGTTTATTAGGGGATTTAACCGAATCTTTAATGAAAAGAGATGCAGGAGTTAAGGATTCCGGCCAACTAATTCCTGGTCACGGCGGTATTTTAGATCGGGCTGATAGTTATGTTTTTACCGCTCCTTTAGTCTATTATTTTATCACCTTATTTTTACCCTTATTGTCAATCTAATATTCCATCATAACCAACCGCGCTCACGTAAATGCTCAATATCTTGCTCAAAGTCCTCAACATCGTAGTGAATACAAATCCCGCGACTGGCAATCAATTGTTGAAATTCTATTAGGTGCATTCCGGCAATTTTGCTGGCACGACCGAGGGTAATTAGTTCCTGTTGAAATAGGGCGATGGCAATTTCTCGCAACCATTCAGATTCGCTCAATACACTAATATGATCAGGAATTTCCAAAGTAATTTGCATTGCTCATTCTCCCCGTGTAGAAGAATTATTATTTAAACTCTATAGCAATCCTAAAATAGAACTTAGAGATATAATTTATATTATCGGTAATTTTCAAAACCTATGACTCAAGCTTTACCCAAACTTGTAAACTTCGAGGAATTTGTAGAGTGGCTGCCAGAAAATTCGGCGGTACGCTACGAACTGCATAATGGAGATATTGTTGAGATGGCACAACCAGTAGGCGAACACGAGGAAGTTATCAGTTTTCTTAGCATCGAAATTCCTTTTGAGATTAAACGTCTGGGATTACCCTACGGTATCCCCCGCCAAGTCATAGTTAGACCTCCTGAAAAAGATTGTGGTTATTTCCCTGATATCTTGGTGCTTGATCGCACAAATCTGGCGAACGAAACATTATGGCAAAAACAATCTACCCTCAGTTTAGGTGCATCGATACCTTTGTTAATTGAAGTTGTATCAACCAATTGGCGGGATGATTACTATTTGAAATATGCCGATTATGAGGAGATGGGTATACCCGAATATTGGATTATCGATTATGCTGCTTTGGGCGGACGCAATTTTATTGGAAATCCCAAACAACCGACAATTTCTATCTGTAACCTGGTTGACGGTGAATATCAAATCGTCAAATTTCGAGAGCACGATCGGATTGTGTCCCAAACTTTTCCAGATTTGAACCTCACAGCAAACCAGATTTTTCAAGCGGGTGTACTTTAGTTTATTAGAAATAACCGTTTATATCAGTTAACTTTGAGGATTTTCCGACAAATTCCCTAACGAAAGTGGAGGATTCTGATCTAAATTATCTAAGTCATCTAAGATGGCGACAATTTCCCGTTCAAAAGTAACTTTAGCTCGATTAGTTTTGCCCCCAATATATAAGCGATCGCCTTCTTTTAATGCCCAGATTTGAGAATGAGACACATAACTCATCATCACACTAATCATTAATAATCCAAACCCTAAATAAACCATTGGAATCCCCGGATCAGCTTTGATTTGTAATCCCGTACTCCCAATAATTTCATCAATAAATACCGTAACCCCATCTACTTCCGTAGACATTCCCTCGCGCACCGTTGAGACTAATTCTCCTTTGCCATTATAAACTAATACATTTCCTTTTAAGTCCCTAGCCAAAACAGAAACCCCGGCACTAAAATCCGGTTTAATTGGAATCCAAGTTCCCCAAATTCTACCCTTTCCTTGGGTTTCTAATTGTGCCATCGGTAAACGAAAGACCGGACTTTTATTCACCCGTACCCGTAACGCTCCAATCCCCCAATCCGCTTGATAAAAAGTAACACCTTGATACCGTAAAGGTTCGTTAACATGAATGGTTTTGCGATCGACTTCTTCCCCCTGTTGATTTAATACCGATAAATCAGAATAAAATTGATCAATTCTACCTTCCGCATCATAATCAATCCAAAATCGATTAACTTTAACTGACCAATCTTTGGGAATTTGAGCTTGAGAAAATTGTCCGGCATCTAGGATATTTTTAACTTGAAAAGTATTACCCCCGGGAATCAATTCTTGAGCCATAAATCCCGTGATGGAACCGATAATAGATCCGGCTAAAATAATTAACATACTAGCATGAACAATAATCGGCCCTATTCTGCCAATCAGTCCCCGTCTAGCATAGAGTTTATTTCCTTCTTGAAAGACTAAATAATTGCGTTTTTTTAATAAAGGTTCTAAAGCTGTTAATGAACCTGTTGTTAATTCAGCACTTAAAGCGATGTTTTGAAATTGTTTCGGTTGATCGTAATAGGCCCAGCGACGGGCTGATTTTAAAGTCGGTAATTGGCGGGTAAAGGTACAAGCAGTTAAGCTACTACCAAATAATACCAAAAGTGATAAAAACCACCAAGTTCGATAAACATGATCAAGTCCAATAAAAATAATAACTTTCCAGGTTAGAAAGCCAAATAAAGCCGGATTTTCCGGGTAATTAGATTGATAATATTCCAGGGATTGTCCCTGTTCCAGAACGGTTCCAGAAATACTAAAAACAGCAATAATTAATAACAATAAAATGGCTAGTCGTAAATCTGCCAAAAGGGGCAAAATTTCTTTTCTAATCATTTTTTGTAGGGTGGTTTCACCAGTCATGATTTTTTGAAATATTGAAAGCTCTGTATCCATTTTTATTTCCTTAAATTAAGCAATAGGTAAAAATCTAAATAATAGAGAAAATACACCAAATCCCACTAATAAAACGCCACTACTAGGGGTAATCCAACTTGACCATTTTCGCAGTGCTAGTAACTTTTTAATTGTGGCGGTAAAGGTTCCGGCTAATACCAATGGCGCGACATAACCCACCGCATAGGCTAATAATAAAACCCCGCCTAAAATGATATCTCCTGTGCTTGAAACCCAGGCTAATAAGGTAGCTAAAACGGGGGTGCTACAGGGAGAAGCCACTAACCCAAAGGTTAACCCTAATAGATAGGATTTCAAGCTATGGGGAAACCCTTTAGGTATCCATCCTAGGGTATCAAAGGCGGGCAATTGTAAGGGTAGAGCTTCTAATAAATTTAACCCCATTAAAATTGCAATTAAACTCACAATAATCGGTAAACCCAAGCCAATTTTACCATAGACTTGTCCGACAAAGGACGCTAGAATTCCTAACCCGGCTAAGGTGGTAGCTAGTCCCAAGGCAAACCAGATAGATTGAATTGCGGCCTGGAGTCGATTTTCGGTTTCATAACCCCCAATATAACCAATTGTAATCGGTAACATTGATAGCATACAAGGAGTTAAACTGGTCAATAAACCCGCAATAAAAATAACACCAATACTAACAAAACTTAAGTGAGTTAGTTGGGTTTGAACCAGATAATTTGCCAGTTGTGCTAGTTCATACAATTTGATTTGTAGGGTTTCCAGCATGAAATAAAATCAACAATTTGTTTACTTTAAGATTATAACCTACTTTTGTCCTTAATGATTATTCATGAATTGAACCGTCAGGCATGACAGCACCTTGTAAAATTACAGTTTCTAAGTGAACACCTTCGAGGTTTGCACCTTGTAAATTAGCATTGCTCAGATTAGTAAATTGAGTGGCATCTCTAAATAATAGACTATTCACATCGGCGAAACTTAAATTACTGTTTTCCAAGTTGGCATATTGTAAATTTGTTCCCCGTAAACTTGTCTGGGTTAAATTAGCTTGACTTAAATTTGTTCCCCATAATCTTGCTCCTAATAATTTGGCTTTTTCTAAATTAGCATAGCTAAGATTGGCTAAGGTTAAATTCACTTCTAACAAGTTTGATTGAGTCAAATTGGCATAAGATAATTGAGCATTGCTGAGATTTGCTCTTAATAAAATAGCGTTTTCTAGGTTGGCTTGCCTTAAATTTGCTCCCGATAAGTTAGCATATTTTAAGTTAGCTCCTTTTAAATTTGCTTGCCTTAAATTTGCCCCGGATAAGTTAGTATTTGATAAATCTAATTCTTGTAAATTTGCTCCTTCTAAGTTACAATGTTTCCAGATCAATGAATGACAATCTTTTGTTTCAATCAATTGTTTGATCGTTTTTGGGTTAGCTGCATGAGCAGGAAATGTCCAGCTAAAAATCAAACTTAGAATTAACCCAATTTTAATCCCGAAAGTAATCCCTCTCATGGCATAACTCAAATTTTGATGGTATAGCACGCAACAGTAGAGAAATACTTCACCGTAAGATTTACTGGATAATTCTTTCTCAAATAGGACTTAGCGCCGTCGCCCGAGAAATAGGGTTTTTAGAGAATATGTGGGTCACAACGAAGTATTTTCGTAAAAAAACCCGGTTTCTTTGGTTGGGTGCGTAAGTCCTGTCAAATACTGTTAGACGCGACTGCTATAGTTTATCTCAAAATGGTTTCTGAATGATCATTTCAATCACTCGCCTTTTAGCAATGGGGTCAATTCCTAATAGGCGAATATAATCCTGGGGATGTTCAATCAAACAAGTTTCAATTCCTTGAATAATATTAGCTTTTGATTCATTACCATTTAACCCACAGCTATTCCAAGATCCGGTTTTAAATCGACGTTTATCGGCAGATTCTAGGCCGATACGATAGCCACTATATAAAATATAATCAATTTTTTCTAGGACTTCAATAGGTAATTTCTTACTCTCGGAATTGGGCTCTATTGGGTTCTGAAAACTAATTGGATTTTCGGAATTTACAGGGATTGGGGATGCTCCAAATTGACTATTAAATGTTCTAAATTGATTATATTCTTCTACTAATCGCATATCTTTAATGCGTTTTTGTTCTCCTACCATCAGTTGACCCATTTCAATTAAATGGGATAATTTAAAATTGGGGTTCTGAAATTCGGGAGGTTTTTCCGTACTATTAACAATCCGCTTAGAAACACTTTCTACTCCCAATTTATGAATAAAATCACGAATTTGTTCGTCATAAATCCGCGATCGCACGGCACTAAAAAAGTCGAGGGATTGTTCAGGAAAAGTATCTACTAATTCGGTAATATCCTGTTGGGATAGTTCCCCCGTGGGAAAAATTCCCCGTAACACGCCAATACGTTCTTCTCTCGTCGGTTCCCAATAAAATTTTTCCATTCTTCCATCCCGAATTAAAGGCGCGTATAGGGTGGAAAAATCATTTCCTGTCACAATAATCGGAATCCGATTTAAGGGCGTTGCATCATAACTTCCTGGTAATTGTACATTAGTGGGATTATCCGCTATATTCATTAATGTAGCGTTGACTAATTGAGTATTAACGGTATATTGAGTTCCCGAGTCAAACCGTCCCGCACCCGCATCTAAGTCATTAATAAATAAGGCGCACATTTGCCCCCGAACCTTCACTTGTTCTGATGCTTCGCGATACCGTAATCTAATTAATCGCGCCGGATCTCCGGCATCGGGACTTTCTAATTCTCCACCGGAGATCATCACGGGTTCAAACCCCATTTTCTCAAAAACTAATTCACACTGAAAGGTTTTTCCTTCTCCCTTGCGTCCATGAATTCCTAAGATTAAAGGAACTCGTACCCCAGGTAATTGTAAGAAATTTTTAGTGATATGAACCGCTAATTTATCGAGAAAACGAGGCGAAACATAATAAGACATATTGAATCAGTCATCAGTCATCAGTTATCAGTTATTAGTGTAAGAGTTATCAGTTGTCAGTGCAAGAGTTAATTTATTACTGGAAAAATAAATCACTATTACCCATTCGTAATTCGTAATTCCCTATTGCCGATCTAACCAATCTAACAGGCGTTTTGAGACTTTTAATTGATTGTTGAGTATTTCATCCGATGCAACAACCACACCCAAAATGATGACTAAAGAAATAATATCCATAAAGTGCGCCCTCACGCGGATTGACTAGACTGTGTAGTTTTGTTATGGGACTATCGTAAACTGTACGGTCTAGTTTTGTCAATATTTGAATTACAAAATAGTTTCAATTGTACTACACATTGATCAAGGGACTCGACTTGACCGCAGTAGAATTATTTGTCAAGGTGAAAGACGGTATAGATACAAGGAGAAGAAAAAAATTGCCGACACTAGGAGTCAATATTGACCATATAGCCACGATTCGCCAAGCCCGTCGTACCGTTGAACCCGATCCCGTAGCGGGGGCTGTGCTTGCGGAATTAGCGGGGGCTGATGGGATTACGGTGCATTTGCGTGAAGATCGACGCCATATTCAAGACCGGGATGTGCGACTATTGCGCCAAACGGTGAGAACCCATCTGAATTTAGAAATGGCCGCGACGGATGAAATGGTGGCGATCGCATTAGACATCAAACCCGACTATGTAACC
>DATNRE010000761.1:0-4170 GCA_036703685.1 Candidatus Obscuribacterales bacterium | reverse complement strand
GATAATTCTAATATTTCTCGTATCCCTTGAATGACAGCATCGGGATAACGATCGGGATTTTCTGATAATAGTTTATGGGTGATTAAAGTGTGATCGGGTTTGCGGGCAACAATATCGGTAAATGTGCCGCCTCGGTCAATCCAAAATTGATATTTTGTAGCGTTTTGTTCGGGTGTAGATGTCATGGGTAATTCAATTTAAAATTTATATTTTACCCTAAAATTAATCCCTACCGATCAATCTTTGATCCAGAAATATATGGGTTAGGGAGAATTATTCAGATATAATAGAATAGAAGGTTAGTTAGAAGATGATCGTTTAAATGGGAAAACAATATTTAGAACTGAAACTGTTAACGGAAAATCAACTTTCTGCCGTGGTGGAACTCGATCAACGGTGTTTAGGAGGACTTTGGACAAAGGAAGGATATCAACGGGAAATAGAGAGTCCCAATAGTGATTTAATTATTTGGAAACGGGAACAGGAAATAGGCGACGGGGAACAGAATTTAGAAGAATTTCAATTTCCGAAACTAGAATTAAATGATGGCAGAAATTCGGGTGATGAACTCATCGGAATTGGCTGTTTATGGGCAATATTAGAAGAAGCTCATATTACCATTTTAGCCATTGATCCCGACTATCAAGGCAAAGGATTAGGTCAGGCGTTATTATTTCAATTATTAGTATCGGCTTGGAAACGTAAACTAGAACGGGCGACCCTAGAGGTTAAAGTTTCTAATCAACCTGCAATTAATTTATATCATAAATTTGGCTTTAAAGAAGCGGGAATTCGTAAAAAATATTATCAAGATACGGGAGAAGATGCCCTAATTCTATGGCGAGGGGATCTGCATCATCCCCATTTTCCCCAAGTTCTGCACCAATGGTATCAAGAGATTGGTTTAAAGTTGACCCATAGTTGATTATGGGCATACCTAATTAATAATTATGGCCCCCCGAAAATAGCCGCTTCGAGATCTCGACGGGAAAGGGAATATTTAAAGGAACGTTGAATGTCTTGGCCGTTTGCAGCACCAATATAACGGACTGTAATTTGGTCAACTTCTAACCATAAATCGGCCGTCCAATTTTGGTTTCCAATGCGCCAATAATGGAGTTCTTTTCGATCCTGTTCACCGCCGTGGGAGCGTAACCATTCTTCAATATCGGGTAGGGGATGATTATATAAGGGTGTATCTAAACTCGGCAAAGTCATAAATAAGAGGAAGGAGAGGCAATTTATCTTAGTTACAGATCATAGCATTTTTTGTTAATGAAAACCAATAAGCTGTTCAGCAGTTAAATCGGGTATTAGATGATTGTTAAATCCTGACAGTCCCAGCGCTTGATATAGGGTTTAACTATTTAACAGCTTAAAAATTCAAAAGGATAATTAAACCCGGGGGTTGAATCGGTTGTAAAACACCATTTGAATGAATTAAACTGATGATAATTGCTAACAGTATACATCCCATTAAAGTTATTCCCATTAGAAATAGCGAAAAAATTTCCCCAGAGGAAAGGGGACGATCTGTTAGGTCTAAATAGGCAGAGGAAGAATGGGAACGATTATTTTTAGAATAGGGTTGATTTAAGTCCGTTGGAACTTGAATTAAATGATATCGAGAATAGCCAATTTTTTGATCATAGGACTGACGCCGATCGGGGTTACAGAGGGTGGCATAAGCTTCATTCAATTTCTGAAATTTTGCCGTGGCGATCGCTTTTGATAAAGTTGTCGTATCAGGATGATACAGTTTACTCAGTTCCCAATAGGCGCGCCGAATTTCAATCGGGGTGGCACTGGGATGAACCCCTAACAGAGTGTAATAATTAGAACTCAGCGCCGGATGGTTTTCGGGTTGTTGCTGTTGAGATGAATTTCTGGGAGAAGTCACGGCTATCCTAACTCTACATCACGAAACAGTTCCGTTAATTATACAGAAAAAATCTGGGGATAGCAAAGTTCAAACGGGGAAAAAACGATCCTTAGCTTCTTCCCCTATCTCAGCAATTTTTTTCCTAACAACAAAACCTAATACTGTTCATCGATTAAAAACCCACTCCTAACAGACTAACTCCTGATTGGTCTTGACCTCCCCATTCATGAGGTTCTCCCCTCAAATCATCATCAAATCTTGTTATCTGATCTGCAAAGACATCAGTTTCATGCGGTCTTAGAATACTAATAGAAGGAAAAGGATCAATTTTATGGCTTCTAAAAGGGTTGATATTTGGATTAACTACCCCACCAAAATATTCTTGGGTATATTCAAAGGGTTGATCAGATTCTGGCCCGCCAAAAGGAAATACTAAACGCTCAGGATCTCGTCCAATAGTTAGTTCTTCTTGTATTCCCAAATCTTGGGCGGAACCTCTTAGCAGTTTAGCCGTCTGTAAAGTTGGAATGGCAAATTCCGTTCCGGTTAAATCTGCATTTAAGAGATTTGCACCTTCTAATTGGGCTTTAATTAAATTAGCATTAGTTAAATTTGCACCACTCAGGTTAGCATCATTAAATTCAGTCTGATTTAAAAACGCCCCTTCTAGGTTTGCAGATGTTAAGTTGGCTCCGGTTAAATCCGCACCTTCTAAATTGATATTGGCTAAGTTTGCACCTGTTAGGTTAGCATCTCGTAAATCAACACCAATCAAATGAGCACCGCTTAAATTAGCGCCCCTCAAATCACACCCTTGACAGAACCGGGTTTCTAATAATTGTTTAAGATCATTAGGATTTTGTGAATAGGCTGGAGTCGTAACTCCCAAACCGAGTAGAAGCACTGTGGCGGCTCCCAAAACTGCTGTGGATAGGATTTTCATAACTTTATCCTCCGCTTTGGCCACCGAAAAACTACACCTAATAGTTTTCGTTTTTTATATTATAGGCCAAATCAAGGACTAAATCCCCAAGCCATTAAGAAAATTTAATAAAAGAACCAGCGATCGCACTTTTGATAAGTTAGAGAGCGATCACTAACTTAAAAAAAATGATACTTAATAGATCCGTTTAAATCCTACAGGAATTACGCAAATTGGGGGATGTCACCCTAGATGTAGGGGTAATTCATGAATTACCCCTACTCCCGATAGCGGTGATGCGTAAGTAAGTCCTGTTCTACTAAGCTAAGGCCGGAACTTTCAAGCTCAGATGGGGATAGAGGGGAAAGCGATCGCATAAACTCGCCACCCGTTGACGACAGGTTTCGCTGATTCCTTCATCTTCCGGGTTGAGCAGACGGTCAGCAATAATATTCCCAATTTCGATAAATTCCGTTTCTCCCATTCCCCGGCTGGTCATGGCCGGAGAACCCAACCGTAAACCACTGGTAACAAAAGGAGATTCGGGATCAAAGGGAACTGTATTTTTATTTGCGGTAATATTAACTTCACTCACCAGTTGATCCGCCCGTTTTCCCGTCATATTCACCGAGCGTAAATCCACTAACATCAAATGATTATCCGTACCACCGGAAACAATTTTTAAACCTCGGTTTTGTAACTGAGTCGCCAGAGCTTTCGCGTTAGCAATCACTTGACCCGAATAGGTGGAAAATTCCGGCTTCAAGGCTTCCCCAAAGGCAACGGCTTTACCCGCAATTACGTGTTCTAGGGGGCCACCTTGGGTTCCTGGGAAAACGGCCTTATCTAATTTTTTGCCCAGTTCGGCATCCCGACTTAAAATCAACCCACCCCGGGGCCCTCTCAAGGTTTTGTGGGTCGTGGTGGTGACCACATCACAGTAGGGAATCGGGTTAGGATGGTGTCCCGTTGCTACTAATCCGGCAATATGGGCAATATCGGCCATTAAATAGGCTCCGACTTCATCGGCGATCGCCCGGAATTTCTCAAAATCGATAATCCGAGGATAGGCCGAATACCCGCAAATTAACATTTGGGGTTTATGCTGTTTGGCGAGTTCTAAAATTAAGTCATAGTCGAGTTGTTCGGTTTCCGGGCTCACCCCATAATGACAGGCTTTAAACCATTTACCCGAGACATTGACCGGAGAACCATGGGTTAAATGTCCCCCATGGGATAAGTCCATGCCCATGATCGTGTCACCGGGTTTGAGCATCGCCAGGAATACGGCAAAGTTGGCTTGAGCGCCCGAATGGGGCTGAACATTAGCACTGGCGGCTCCGAACAGTTGTTTGGCGCGTTCAAT
>DATNRE010000760.1:0-2112 GCA_036703685.1 Candidatus Obscuribacterales bacterium | reverse complement strand
TTTTACAGATATTTTAAAAGATAATCCAGAATATCTTTTTAAGTTTGACCCTAGTATTGATTCAGGGTTAATTATTCCTGATAATAGACAGGAATGGATTAATAAAGAATTTAAGAAACATTGTGCTAGTTTTTATCAGGTAGATATTAATCATCATTTAATTCAAAAGTTTGATTATGAATTAAAAACAGAAGTATTTGAAACTAAAAAAGGTGAGAAGATAGAAACTGATTTATTCACAATTTATATCAATTCTAACTCAGGAAATTATATCAAAGGAATGGCAGAATGTAGCGTTATGTTAAATGAAATAGAGTATGACTTTTTGCATCAAACTGATTACTTAAAAGCGCGGTCTTACCATGCTAATGATGATTTAATACAATGGTATAATCAATCATTAAAAGATGGGTATAAACAACCTCTAATCTATTCTGAGAATAGCATTTTAAAGTTTGGGGATGGGACGCAAAAAGCAATACAATTCTTAAAAGAAGTCGATAGTATTGTACACCCGATGGGGTTCTCTATGAAGGTTTTTAAAATGATGAAATTAATCACTAGATCACAGTTTCTATTCTTGAATGAGTCACAATTAAAAAACTTTGAAACTAATGAATCTAAATTAGCAGAAATTAGTAAGTTATTCTCATCTAAAAAATTCTGGGATGAGTTTAAGCATGATGAGAAATTAGAGGGAGTAGACTATTATGATTTTAGTAAGACTCACTCAACGGGTGTAGGGTTTGAACTGTTAGCATTGATGAAAAAATATAACGGTTCTATTCAAGGTGTACGTCAATTAATCCAGGGGAAAATATTAGAAGGTTGTCAAAACTTTAACGCTGGTTTACATCTTGATAGAACTATTGATAAGGTTTTAAATGATGATATTAAAAAAGTGTTAGTTAGTGTGATTATGCTTAAAAAGAACGAAGATATCAAGCTAAAAAATACTTTGTTAAATAGTTTAAAAGAACCTACATTATTAGTAGTTAGTCGAGAAAATGTACATACCTTAGATGATGTTTGGACAGATGAAACAGAATAATCCATAACTATTCCCTGTTCCCTATTCCCTGATCCTTTCTTCCCCCAAACCCCAAACCCCAAACCGCCGCCAAACCCTTAAAAACCTTAAAACCCTTAACCCGTATGTGTTAGGGGTTTTTTGTGTTAGATGCGATGAGTATAAATACTTAGGAAATATTTTAGATACTACTAAACATACTACAAATCAATGTGCCATTCAAAACCATTGATATATATAGGTTAGACCGTGCTACAAAATAAAAAACCTCTGATGTCAGATTGTGCCATTTTTTAGGGAATGGCACATTTTGACCCCATTAAACCCCCCCTGTGTTTAGAAAAGCCAAAACGGGCGGGCGGTGTTTGGCTATAGGAACGGGGCGGGCGGGTTATTCCTTTAGCGGGCGGGGTTTGGCTCTTGCGGGGCGGGCGGGGCGGGGTTTGGTAGATTCTATAGCGGGGCGGGGCGGGGCGGTCTTGCGGGCGGTTAAACGGGGCGGGCGGGTTTCATCCTGTGGCAACGGCGGGCGGTTTCTATCCTGTGGGATAGCGGGGCGGGGTTGTTTCCTTTCCTGTGGGATAACGGGGCGGGGCGGGCGGTCTTTCATCCTGTGGCAACGGCGGGGCGGTCTTCTATCCTGTGGCACAACGGCGGGCGGGGCGGTCGGAATTGTGCGATCGCTATTTTGGAAATATGAATCACACCCAAACTGTTAGAAAATAGTTAAAAATTTTAGGAACATACTGTTAATAAATAATCGAAAAAAATAATCATTTCTATTATTAAATAGACCATGTTTAAATGTGACGTTGTATATACAAGACCTCATTTATACAAGACCTCATTTATACAAGACCTTATTTATACAAGACCTCATTTATACAAGACCTCATTTATACAAGACCTTATTTATACAAGACCTCATTTATACAAGACCTCATTTATACAAGACCTCATTTATACAAGACCTTATTTATACAAGACCTTATTTATACAAGACCTTATTTATACAAGACCTCATTTATACAAGACCTTATTTATACAAGACCTTGTAGCCCGACTCTTGCAAGAGTCGGGCT
>DATNRE010000759.1:0-2005 GCA_036703685.1 Candidatus Obscuribacterales bacterium | reverse complement strand
ATGTGAAGCGAGAATGCTATAAAATCCTTGAAAATTATGCCAACTATATCACCGGAATAATGTCTCCAGAGGAGAAACAGGAAGCTATCAAAGCCAACGTAGTCCCGGCTTGGTTGCCTAGCTTAATTGCGGTTTTAACGGGGGATAAACGGATAAATTTGAGGATAGATAATGGGGTTTTGACTATTTCTAAACCTTCAAAACGTCACCGGAATATTATTAAAAGTGCAGGTTTTAGTGTAGCCCTTGACGCTACCAAAACAAAATCGGACTATGCCCTTGCTTTAGGAGTTAGTCCCAAAAATATTCTGGAAGTTGCTGAAATTAAACGTGATGTCCAAAACTTAACCATTCATATTATTAAAGGAATGGGACGCGGGGGAAAACAACGGCGGGACGGCTTACAGGACAGAATCAATATTGGGATTAAGGCGATCGCACAACGCCACCAAGGGCAAAACATCGGACTGATTGACCATAAAAGCGCGATGGACAATTATCAGGATTTAGTCGCACTTTTGAAACTGGGATACTGGTATCGGGACACTAGGGGGTCAAACCAATTCTTGGATACTCAAGCCATGATCAGTGTCGGTCGCCCTTGTCCTAACCTCGGTCAAGTCGCGGCAGAATATCAAAATTTAATGGGTTATTCCCCTGCCCCGGATAAACTCACGGGCCATTACGGTCAATGGGTTAATAGAAAAATCCAATCAGAACTGATTCAAGATGTGGGACGACTCCGAGCGCATTTACGCCCAACTGAGGAACTGCACAGCTACCTAGTCGCTGATTTGGATGAAGTTACCATTAGCGCGATCAGACTAGCCTATCCCACAGCAATAGTAATCACTGAGGATGTTTACGACATAGCCCCCGAAGCCGCGAGTAAAGGTGTGCAAACCGAACGGGGCATTATCACCGCCCTATTCAAATCCATCAAAGCGGGCGCGACTGCAACTATTGACCAAGTTGCTGAAGGTTTGGGAATCACACCGGGGGGGGTATCGAAATCTCTAAAAGACCGATTGGGGATAGGATTCAGGGCGGTGAAGAAAAGTTTACTTTTGTTATATAGCTCTCTTAATAACAAAAGTAAACTTTCAGAACTCGATTCTGATTCCCTATACATAGCTAATGAGTACCTCCCCGGTGTTGTTGCAGACCTTGAACGGGGGGACATCACCCCTGCTGATGTGGTTGCCGAGATAATAACGACTGCTAAAGCCTTTGGTGAAAGGCAATTCAGGCATATTTTAGCCGCGACGCCTATCCCAATACTTTGCAAAATGTTGGGGGCGGTGTTGCGGTTCATACCTCCAAAAATATTGACTGAGTTGATACCGATATCTCCACAACCAACACCCGCTTAATTAACTAACAATATCTAGGATAAAAAAATGCAACAGTTAAATTTGTTTGCCCTCTTAACCGGGGGACAAGCCCAGGACTCCTATACCCAAATTCTGTTAAATACCCCTAAACCTTTTGAGTTAAGAAATTATCAAAAACAACTCAAAAGCCTTATATATCAACATATATGGCAAAGCAAAAAACGGATTTTGGTTTACGCTCCTACGGGTTCAGGTAAGACGGCAATATAGAACGGGTAAAAATACCAACAGTGAGGCGAAAATAGGACGGAATACTAAGCTCGATTGGTGGGAGATTTTGCAATGCAGTCCGGGGTCAACTTGGGATGAAATTAAGAATAATTATCGAGAATTGGCTAGGGTCTATCATCCAGATTTAAGCGGGTTCGACTCCAACTATGAAATGCAATTGCTAAATCTAGCCTTTGATTTTGCCCAAAAATTTAAACCCATACTCGGACTCAAATTTAGGTAAATTTTTGCTTTTCCCATTAATTGCATCGGTTATGTTTTGGCCGTTAATTTTTGAGCCGGGGAATTTTTCTAAAATGTGTTTAACCAGTTCCCCCCGGCTTAAAGTTCCGGCGGGGGGTTCGGATTCAGTTTCAACTTTATCGCCGGCCGGTAATTTT
>DATNRE010000758.1:0-4627 GCA_036703685.1 Candidatus Obscuribacterales bacterium | reverse complement strand
GATTAAGGAAGCACCAGAGTATAATTGAGCACGAGAAATGAAACTAGGAAAAATTATCAGCCAAATCCAGATTAATCCTCGTAAACTGACAGAATATGCTCTCAACCCCAATAACCCCAAAGGTGCCGATAAAGCCATTATGTTTGAGCGACATCTAGGTTTCACTAAAGATAACTATGAGCTACTATTAGAACAAATCTCTACTCAAGTCTTAAAAACCGAAGCCACGTTTCAATTTAGGGACGAACACGGCGATCGCTATCAAGTAGATTTAGAAATTATAGGCACACAAGAAGGGCAAAAAGAGATTGTTCGTACAGGATGGGTTGTGCAACCTGATCTGAATACCGCTAGATTAATCACCCTATATGTCAGGAAAAGATCATGATTCAACCGGAATTATTTGATATTGTTGAATTATTAGTTAATTTACCCAATAATAATCAATTTATTGGTAATCAAGGAACAATTGTAGAATGTTATGACGATGGAAAATATGAAGTTGAATTTTCCAATGAACAGGGAGAAACCCTAGCCTTATGTACCCTATCGACCCATGAATTTATAGTGGTTTGGCAATCTCAAACTCAAAGATGGCTTTCTGTATCTGAAAAACTTACAGAAATTACTGATAACTTACCTGCATCTAAACAGCAAGAACTTTTTAATTTTGCTCGTTTTCTTCATCAAGTGAATTAGAATTCACGGAGATTAATAAATCTTTTCCAATTGTCTAAAATCCCGTTCTACTTCTGCCCATAATGCCCGATTATGGGGATCGGTTTTTAAGGCTTTTTTTAAATAATTTCTAGCTTTATCAACTTGCTTTTCTGCAATTAATTGTCGTCCCCATCTTTGATAGGAAATCGCTTGCCATTGCTTAATTTCTGGATCATGGGGAATGCGTTGGGCTAACCCTTCAATGAGTGCGATCGCCCGGGGAAAACGCTTAGATTTTAAAAGATTTTGTAACTCTAAATAGAAATTTTCCTTGATTTTTTGCTCCTCTGGGGTTAATTCAGGATTAAACTCAATTGGCGGACTTTTGGAAGTGATTTTAACTTTTGTTGATTGATATTGGGGAACTTTAAACCCCGATGTCACGGGTTTTGTAGAAGCCGTAATGGGTTCTAATTCTGCTTCGGGTTTAGCAATAGTTAATAAAAATTTATAGGCTTCTGTAATCGCCATAAACTTCTCTCGGGCGACTTCATTGCCAGGATTGACGTCAGGATGATATTGTCTAGCTAGTTTACGATAGGAGGTTTTTACCGCCTCCAAACTTGCCCCGGATCTTAATCCTAATTGTCGATAATAGTCAGTTGTATCCATCACTAATTGTATCAGTGACTTAAGTTAATAATATGAGAGATGAATTTCACAAATAGAAAAACAATTAGAGGATAAATGGATGGGAAAAACCCATCCAATATATAGTGAATTGTTAACCCTTAACCTGCGGTTAAAGCCGCGGTAGCCCGTTCTTCAATCACTTGGTCAATTAAACCATAATCCTTGGCTTCTTGGGCAGAGAGGAAATAATCCCGATCCGTATCTTTCTGAATTTTTGCCAAGGTTTGCCCCGTACGCTGCACTAAAATATCATTCAATAAACTGCGGATTCTCAAAATTTCCCTGGCTTCAATTTCGATATCCGTAGCCTGCCCCCTTGCCCCGCCCAAGGGTTGGTGAATCATAATTCTGGCATGGGGTAAGGCCAAACGCTTGCCGGGGGTTCCTGCGGCTAATAGAAAAGCCCCCATGGAAGCCGCTAAACCCACGCAAATTGTCACCACATCGGCCTTAATATATTGCATGGTATCGTAAATCGCCATCCCGGCAGTTACCGATCCCCCGGGAGAATTGATATACAAATAAATCGGTTTATTAGAATCTTCCGAATCTAAATAAAGCATTTGTGCCACAATTCGATTAGCCAAACTATCGGTGACTTCTTGACCCAAAAACAAAATCCGTTCTACACCTAAACGGGTATAAATATCAATCCATCTTTCGTATTGACTACCTGGAAGACGGTAAGGAACACTCGGAATCCCAATCGGCATAGCTTTTCCCTTTTTAACTTCAATTAATTTTAAACCGTTGCTACCAATGCAGGCAGTTCTTTGCGACTTTTTAACACCTTATCAATTAAGCCATATTCCTTGGCTTCTTCTGGTGTTAAATAGAACATCCGATCGGTATCTTTAGAAATTTTTGCCACCGTTTGTCCGGTACTTTTTGCTAAAATTTCTAACATGGTTCTCTTATTATCGAGAACTTCTTTTGCCCGAATTTGGATATCCGTTGCTTGACCTCTTGCCCCACTTTTGGTTTGATTTAAAACAATGGTGGCATTCGGTAAACTCGCCCGAAAACCTTTAGTCCCGGCAGCTAAAATCATGGCTGCGGTTCCCATGGCCTGACCAATACAAATAGTATGAACTGGAGGCTTAATATAGCCCAAAGTATCGCAAATCGCAAAGGCTTCGGTTTCAAATCCAATCGCATCTCCTCCATACCAGGAAGTTCCCGTGGAGTTGATGTAGAAATAGATAGGTTTATCGGGATCGTCGAACTGTAAGTAAAGCAGTTGAGCGATAATCAGTTCAGTAACATCAATTCCCACTTGACGTTTGATGTCATCGGACGAATACAGGGGAAGTCCCAGATAGACAATCCTTTCTTTCAACAGAAGGGATTCCAAATCGGGTGGGGGAGTCCGAATCGGGCTATCGGTGTAAGAATATGCCGATTGCACAGCTTGAATGGGTTCTCTCATGAGGAATTCTCAACCTTAAACTTATAGAAATAGTAGCGCAACTTCAGGTAATCCTATGAAACTCAGTTTACAAGCAATTCTTAGTGATCCCAATTTTGATCTGTCCGTTGGTAACAGTCAACGTCAGTTGGCGATCTCCATTTCGGCTTTTCCCTCCCACAGTGATGCCGATGTCCCTTTAAATTTGTGCCTAATTTTAGATCATAGTGGTTCCATGAGTGGAAAACCCCTAGAAACCGTGAAACAGGCGGCGATTGAGTTAGTGGATCGATTAAAACCGGGCGATCGCATTTCTATTATAACCTTTGATCACCGGGCTAAGGTTTTAATTCCCAATCAAGATATCACGGATTTAGACAATATTAAACGGAAAATTCAAGGCTTAAAAACCTCCGGGGGAACGGCTATTGATGAGGGGCTAAAGTTAGGGATTGAGGAATTGGGAAAGGGCAAACAAGAACGAATTTCCCAAGGGTTTTTATTAACCGATGGTGAAAATGAACATGGAGACAATAATCGCTGTTTGAAACTCGCCAAACTCGCCGCTAGTTATAACTTAACCATTAATACTTTGGGGTTTGGGGAAGATTGGAACTCCGATGTTTTAGAAGAAATTGCCGATGCTGCTGGGGGAACTTTAGCCTATATTGAACATCCCGAACAAGCCTTGGATCAATTCAGTCGTTTGTTCAATAAAATGCAGTCGGTGGGCTTAACAAATTCCTATTTATTATTGGATTTAATGCCCCATGTCCGGTTAGCTGAACTCAAACCCATCGCCCAAGTTGCACCCGATACCATTGAGTTACCGATTCAAAAAGAAGGAGATAAATGGATTGTGCGTTTAGGGGATGTGATGAAAGATGTGGATCGGGTGGTTTTAGCTAATTTATATTTTGACAAATTTCCCCCCGGAAAACAAGCGATCGCCCATGTTCAAGTCCGTTATGATGATCCCTCCTTAGATTTAAAAAATTTATATTCTGATTTGGTGATTGTAGAAGGTAATTTTGTCAGTTCCTATCAAGCAAAAATGGATGGGTTTGTGCAACAACAAATTTTAACCTTAGCTAAATATCGTCAAACTCAAATTGCTGAAACTAAACTCCAACAAGGCGACCGAGCCGGAGCAGCAACCATGTTACAAACCGCAGCTAAAACCGCTTTACAAATGGGGGATAAAAACGCAGCAACTGTTCTACAAACCAGTGCTACTCGCTTACAATCAGGAGAAGAATTATCCGAAAGTGATAAGAAGAAAACCCGGATTGTGTCTAAAACCGTGTTGAAATAATCCCAGGAGTTGCCCAGGTAGGGGTAATTCATGAATTACCCCTACCTGGGTTACAGTCCAAAACGACAAACGAACAACCAAACGGAGCCAAAACATCATGACCGCTAACAACCCTAACAACCAACCCGAATCACTTGACGATCAGATTGCTGCATTTTTAGCTTCTATTGAGGCAATCAAAGCTAAAAAATTGGCTATTGTGTCGTCGCTTGAGTCGGAATATGCTGCTACGATTGCACACTGTAAGCAAACTATGGATACTATGATTAAAGCCGGGTTAGACCCCCGGACGCTCGCCCGTGATATCACGGCACTTTATGCTCCTTCTGTTACAACAACACGGGCAACAACGACCCGCACAACAGCAACCGACGGAACAAAAGTTAACCGTAAGTTAAACCGTCCCGGCCCGCATACAAAAGGGGGTAAAAATTGGGCAATCTGTGATGATATCCTCCAAGAAAATTACGGTGACCTCTCAAAAGTCACCGGCGCGGAAGTAGCACGTCGGGCCGAGATTGCTTTCGGTGAGATTGCCACAAATGCTAAGT
>DATNRE010000757.1:0-15472 GCA_036703685.1 Candidatus Obscuribacterales bacterium | reverse complement strand
GCCAGCCATGCGTTCCGAGTCGGCTTTGTTCATCTGACAGCCGAAAGTTGTAATATGATAACGTTGGGAATTTGTAGTCATCGAATTTTAGAAGTCTCCTATCTCTTGAGAAAGGTTAAATTTAGCCTTTCTACAGAATTTATTATAATTCATTTTGTCTAGTTTTGTGATCTTTACGGTTGAAAACGATGAAACCCAAACAGATTGTTTACATGATAGCTGCTATTTCGATTATTGGGTCTTTTGTATTAACGACTCAAAATCCAGCTTTAGAATTATCGTTTTTAGTAGGATTTTTATTAGCAATTTTAACCAAAGGAATCAGAAAACGGCGTTCTGTGTCTAATAATAAATAATACAATTCTGTTTTATTTCCATATCCTCTGAATTGGGTAATAATCAAAAGCCGAATCACGACTAATTAAAATAAGAGAATGATTTATCGCTTGTGCAACAAGAATACGATCAAAAGGATCTCGATGATGCAGGGGCAAGTTAATATAGCACTCTATATCAGCGAATGTAATAGATAAAACCTCTATTTTTAGTTGTTGTAACACTCCCTCTAGCTCAGAAAAAGAGTTTTGCAACCTGAGTTTTCCTAGATTAATCTTAATTGAAATTTCCCACAGGCTGGCAATACTCAGGCAAAGAGTATTATTTGGATCTTCAAGAATTTCTGCCGCTTTATAACTTAATTCTTCGCTATTTTGAAAGTACCAAAGAAAAGTATGGGTATCCAATAAAATATTCATGTTTACATATAATCCTTTAAATCTTCCAAAGGTTCATCAAAATCATCTGCCATCCAGATTTTACCTTTCCAAATGCCAAGTCCTCCTCGCTTGGTAGGTTTCTCCATTTGAGGTGTTTCCTCATTGTATCGGTTCACAAGAAATGCCGTATAGTCAAGCACGGCTTGTTTAACAGATTCAGGTAATTTTTCGACATTTTTTAAGATCGCTGTTTCTATGATCATTTTTCACTATCCTCTAAATAAATTTGAGAAAACGTCGATAAAAGAGGGTTAAATCTCTCCAATTTCTAAACCTAACGCTTCAGCAATTTGTTCATTCGTTAACCCCATTTCTCGTAACCGAGGAATGGCATTTCGCCGAGATTGTTCAGCAATTTCTGCTCTTAAATGTTCCTTTTCAGCCCGTTCTTTTCCCGTTGGAATAATAACACCTTGATTATCACACCACCGCAACCAAAGATCCTGTTTTTCTTCATATATTCCTGACCAAATTGTTAATCCCAAACCAACTTGTTCTAACCAAAATATTGATTGATTTTCAATTAACGTTGTTTCTAACGCTTGATAGTTTCCCTCCCGTAAGACGTAAACTCGTAATAAAATATCGCCCAATTGTTGTAATGGGTCAAAGACAACATAATAGGTGACACGCATCCGGGCATAATTAATTAACTTACTCCCGAGTTCATTTCCTTCTTGATTAGAAACAATTTCAATCACCACATCCGGCGGTTTCCCAAACTCCCAAATAAAATAAGTCCGATTTCGTTTTTCTCGAAAATCCGGCGGGACTTCCACATCTAAAGATAAAAATACATCCGGTACAATGGGAGGATGACGGAGTGCATAGAAAATACCCACATTTGCATCCGCTAAAAATGTTGAATTTTCTCCCAATCTTTGCCAAGAACTATATAAACATTCAACTAATAAACGCTGCAATTTGGCGGATAGAAAATTATCCACAGGAGTATCATCCTCGGTAATGACTTCAGTTAAATCAATAGTCGGAGGTTGAATCGGTGTGACAGACATAATTATTCATGCTATCTGTTTATAGATCATTATAGCAATTCTTCCCAAGATTGTAGGGGTTGGGTGTTTAAACCCAAACTAACTTTTTTCAAAACCCCTACAATTAAATGGGTTTAGTTTGCAGGTTTAAAACCAAAGACTTTGGCATAAAAACCAAATTCACCATCAATAGCACGTTTAATATTTTCTGCTTTTCTGAAGCCATGTTGCTCTCCTTCAAACAGAACATAATCCACCGTAACACCCTTAGCTTTTAACGCTTCTACCATCATTTCTGCTTGGTTGGGAGGCACAATTTTATCCTCTGACCCCTGAAAAAATATCACCGGACAGGATAATTTATCAACGTGATAAATCGGAGAACGCTGTTGATAAATAGCCTTTTCTTCTGGATAAATCCCAATTAAATTATCCAAATAACGGGATTCAAATTTATGGGTATCCGTTGCTAAAGCTGCTAAATCACTAACTCCATAATAACTTGCCCCCGCCTTAAATACATCCTTAAAGGTTAAGGCGCATAAAGTGGTATAACCGCCCGCACTTCCGCCCGCAATTGCCATGCGATTTCCGTCCACTAAACCCTTTTCTGCCAGATATTTTGCCCCGTTACAACAATCATCCACATCCACAATGCCCCAACTTTTATTTAACCGTTGACGGTACTCCCGTCCATAACCCGTACTCCCCCCATAATTAACATCTAAAACCGCAAATCCTCGACTTGTCCAGTATTGAATTTTTAAGCTCAAACTACTAGATGTGGCTGATGTTGGCCCCCCATGACTTTTCACAACTAAAGGCGGTTTTTCTGCCTCTGAAACTTGATAATCTTTATTCTGAGGAGGATAGAAAAATCCATAGGCGGTTTTTCCATTTTCTGTCGGAAATTCTATGGGTTGAGGGACGGATAAATAGCCTTTATCTAGTACAATTTGACTGGAACGTCGTAATACTTCTAGTTCTCCTGTTTCTAAATTAAGCCTGACAATGGCACTACTTTCCGTGGGAGAACTACCAATAAATAAAACTTGATTTCCCGAAACGGTTAAGCCATCAATTGCAGTATAAGGAATATCAATATCCTGTAATTTTTGAGTTTGAGTATCTAAACTAGCTAGATAGGAATTACCGTTTTTACTGTAGGTACAAATAATTTTTTCTGCCGAACTAAACCCATAGGTTGACATGGAAAATACCCATAGGGGTAAACCAAATTCCGCCGCCATGGGATATAGGGGTTCTATCTTTCCAGTATACCGATATAAGTTCCACCAATTCGAGCGATCGCTCACAAAATATAACACTCCATCCGGTGACCATTGGGGTTGAAAAATCGATTCTTCTAAACCCCCCGCAATTAATTGTTTTTCTCCTAATAACCCCTGGGAATTAACCTCAGCCACCCATAATTCCGTCCCATCCCAAGGCATATTCGGATGATTCCATGAAATCCAAGATAATTTGTTACCATTAGGGCTTAAACGGGGAAAGGCATAAAAATCATTGCCCTCTACTAAAACCTTGATATCCTGATTATTATTCAGATTAATACTAACAATTGTATTAACAGGTTCTCCCCCCTGGGTATGATCCTCTCGAACACAAATTAACCGTTGATTTTGAGGATCAATTACCCCATCAGCATAACGATATTCTCCTTCTGGGATAATAGGTTCTGGAGTGATTTTATAGGGAGTATTTTTCCCTTGAATATGCTGTTGATAAAGCCGTTGATCAACAAAATTAGAAAAATAAACTGTTCCTTGATTAACAATATAGGAACCTCCGCCATATTCATGAACCCGAGTTCTCACATTAAAAGATTCAGGAGTAACATCATTTAATTGATGATCAGGACTCAGACGAACAATTACACTCCGTCCCCCTTCCGATGGCCGTCCTTCTGTCCAATAAATATGATCGCCATCCCACGTTACCCCCCCGAGTCCTACGGTTCCTTCCACCATTAAATCGGCGGTAATAGGAGATTTCCAAGTCCCGTACTTTGCGGTTTTTTTGCTCATATTTTGCTCATTTGATTTTTGACAATATCCGAAATTTTAACACTTTTTTATATTATTTAGCCACTTGAATCGGCCCATCAATACTGCCACTAAAAAACTGTTTAACGATCGCGCTATCGGTTGTAAATGCTTCCTGAATTGATCCTTGCCATTGAACTAAACCTTGATACAAAAAAATAATCCGATCGGCCGTGCGTCGAATGGTACTATCTTGATGCGTCACAATACTATAGGTACTACAACCTTTTCCACTATGTTGTAAATCCCTAATTAAATCTTCAATAACTGTTGATGCAATGGGATCTAAACCGGCGGTGGGTTCGTCATATAAAATCACCTCGGGAGTCTCCCTAGGATTTTCGGGATTGGGCATAATTGCCCGGGCAAAACTTACCCGTTTTCGCATTCCTCCTGATAATTCGGCGGGATAGCGATCGCCAATATTCGGCAACCCCACCATCTCCAATTTTTCATTTACTAATTCTTTAATTTTTTTAGAGGGTAATTTTGTATGTTGATAGAGTAAAAAACCGATATTTTCTGTCACCGTTAAAGAATCAAATAAAGCCGCCTGTTGAAAGACCATGGCAATACCAATCGGATCGGTAATATCATCAACCCATCCTTGGCGTTTTTTTCCTAACACATAAACTTCCCCTTGATCCGGGGGTAAAAGTCCGGCAATAATTCGCAAAATCGTTGATTTTCCAGTCCCTGAAGGGCCAATAATTCCTAACGCTTCTCCTCGATAAATCGTTAAATCAACCTGATCTAAAATCAGTTGGGAACCAAAGGATTTACTCACTCCTTTTAATTCAATTAAAGGTTCTAAAGATTCTGATGGCTTTGATAAAACCGACTTATCCTTTGAATCTACGGGTACAACTTCAACCCCCCGGGTTTTTCCCTTTTCACTGTCTTTGATCATCTCCTTAAACCTTTGATCCTTGTACCTTTGACCCCGTGTGGTTGTTAAGCAAACGATTTAATCGTTATCATCACGTTGATCTACCGGGTTAGAAAAAATTAAACAGTTGATTAACTCCAGTCCCTTATTTTACGATCAGCACGGCCTCCTATAGTCTAAATTGTCTGTGAAAGCCCCCATATCCAAGTAAAACACTATCTATGTCCACTGGTTCGTTCAAACACACCCTACGCAGAATTATGAAACTCAGACTCCATCTCGGTTTATCCAAAAATCATTCTCCCCGGATGATTAACCAATGGTTTAAATGGTTATCCCCGGGACTGTTTATCAAACGCTGGATGGCCGTTAGTGCTGCGGGGGTTTTAGTCGCGAGTTTGGGGTTGGCTATCTGGACGGGAATGACCCCAATTTATAACATCCTACAACTGCTGAAAAATTTCTTAGGATGGATTGCCACTGTGATTCCGAATTATATCTCAGGGCCATTGATGATCGCCTTGGGGGTTGTGCTCGTTCTTTGGAGTCAAACTCGCAGTCTCAATTCCATTAGTGAAGCCTTTCATCCGGCTGGGGATGAACAATTAGTAGATCGCCTATTGAGTCATCGCCGTTTATTACGGGGGCCGAAAGTCGTTGTGATTGGGGGTGGAACGGGATTATCTACCTTATTACGAGGATTAAAAGAATATAGTGCTAATATTACCGCAATTGTTACCGTTGCCGATGATGGCGGATCGTCCGGGCGCTTACGCCGAGAAATGGGAGTTTTACCCCCGGGAGATATTAGAAATTGTATCGCAGCCTTGGCCGATGAAGAACGATTATTAACGGAATTATTTCAATATAGATTTACCGCCGGAGATGGATTAACCGGACATAGTTTCGGGAATTTATTCTTAACTGCAATGTGTGAAATTGAAGGGGATTTGGAACAAGCGATCGCCGCGAGTTCTAAGGTATTAGCGATTAGAGGTCAAGTTCTCCCCGCCACTTTAACCGATGTGAATTTATGGGCAAAATTAGCTGATGGTCGCCGAATTCATGGGGAATCTAGTATTACTGAAGCTAAGGGAAAAATTGTCACCATTGGTTGTATTCCTCCCAATCCTCCGGCCTTACCAAAAGCCATACAAGCGATTTTAGAGGCAGATTTTATTATTATTGGCCCGGGAAGTTTATATACCAGTGTAATTCCTAATTTATTGGTTCCAGAAATAGCCGCCGCCATTGCTTCTCAAAATGTCCCCCGAATTTATGTTTGTAATATTATGACCCAACCCGGGGAAACTGATAATTACAGCGTTTCCGATCATATTAAAGCTATTGATAAAGCCTGTGGTTATCAATTATTTGATGCCGTATTAGTGCAAGGGACAGTTCCCCCAGCTAATGCCTTAATTCGATATGCGAAAGAAGACTCTCACCCGGTTATTTTAGATCGAGAGATCGTTAAACAATTGGGTCGAAGAATTGTGATCAGTAATATTATGGATGTTGATCCCAATACCGGATATTTACGCCATGATCCCTATCGGTTAGCCCAAGTATTATTAAGATGGTTTGGCAAAAACTAACCGAGTCCTTTAGGACTCACGACAACGTAGTAAGCCCTTCAGGGCTTAATCTTTTCTAAAATATTAATCTGAAAATATGACTCAATTCCATCTACCCAATGCCCAAGCCACCCGTGAATTGGGACAACAATTCGGGCGATCGCTCCCCCCCAATAGTATTCTATTATTAGAGGGAAACTTAGGGGCAGGAAAAACAACTTTTGTTCAAGGATTAGCTGAAGGTTTAGACCTCTGTGAATCCATTGAAAGCCCAACATTTACTTTAATTAATGAATATCTAAATGGCAGGATTCCGCTCTACCATTTAGACTTATATCGATTAGAAACCTCGGAAATTGAAGACTTGAATTTAGAGCAATATTGGGAAGGTATGGAAGTAGAACCAGGAATTGTTGCTATTGAATGGGCTGATCGTTTACCCTATAAACCGGAAAGCTATCTACAAATTAAATTCACTTATACAGAACAAGGTGATCGAATTGCGACTTTACAAACCTATCAGATTGTTGGATAATTAAAATATCCTGATCCTCGTTTTCCCCATGATAATTTCTTCCTTCAAACCCCGATCATTTTTAACTGCTTTTCTATGTTTGAGTGTGGTTATGGCGGCGGTTAGTGCTCAAGCTCAACCCAAAACTAAAATCACCCTAACCATTGACGGATTAAAAAATAAAAACGGACAAATTTGTGCAAGTTTATTTGCTAGTAATAAAGGCTTTCCCAGTAATGGAGATGATGCCATAAAAAGCGGTTGTGTGGAAATTACAGAAGTTCCTGTGGTGATGAATTTTGATGATTTACAACCGGGTAGTTATGCTATTGCTGTTCTTCATGATGCGAATAGTGATAATATAGCTAACCGTAATGGCTTAGGAATTCCCACCGAAGGATTTGGTTTTTCTAAAAATCCCGCTATTCTCGTCGGCCCGCCTAAATTCAATGATACAGCAGTTGTTGTCGCTGGGGAAAATACTAAAATTAATATTAAATTACAGTATTTGTTAGGAGGTTAGAAAGAGATTAAGTAATGGGTAATGGGCTTTTTCAGTTATCAGTTATCAGTCATCAGTTATCAGTTAAGACAAAGTAATGGGTAATGGGGATTAACCTAGCCATCGACTTGATTGGGGGCCTGCCCTCGACTTGATTGGGGGCCTGCCCTCAACTTGATTGGGGGCCTGCCCTCAACTTGATTGGGGGACAAATTAAAATCTGTGAAATCCGTGAAATCCTCTTAAATCCGTGATCCGTAATAGGTAATGGGAAAAGAAACAGAGTTTCTAATTTTAGTTGAGAAACCCTGTTTCTTAATTACTGGTTTTAAGGTTTATTAATCATCGGCATAAATATAACGGTATAAGTCTTTAGGATCGGGTTCGGGGCTACTTTGGGCAAATTCTACCGCATCATCAATAATGGCTTGAACTTGCTGATCAATGGCTTTCAATTCCTCCGGGGTTGCCAAATTGTGTTCCGTTAAATGGGCGGCAAATTTTTTAATCGGATCACGCGCAAACCAGAATTCCTTCTCCTCTTTATCCCGTAATTCATCGGGATCGGCCAGGGAATGTCCCCGGAAACGATAGGTTAAGGCTTCTACCAAGGTTGGGCCCTCACCGGCGCGGGCGCGAGCAACGGCCTTTTTAGCCACTTCCCTAACGGCCAAAACATCCATCCCATCTACTTCATAACCCGGCATTCCAAAAGCGGGGCCTTTTTTGTAGATTTCCGGGTCAGAAGTAGCCCGGTCATGGGCCATCCCGATCGCCCATTTATTATTTTCGACCACATAAATAATCGGCAAATTCCATAACGCCGCCATATTCAAACATTCATAGAATTGGCCGTTATTACAAGCCCCATCCCCAAAGAAACACATCGTTACCTGATCCGCATTCGGATCATTCATCGCTTCCCGACGGTATTTGGTTTGAAAAGCCGCACCTGTAGCCACCGGAATTCCCTCAGCGACAAAGGCAAACCCCCCTAATAAATTATGAGCCGAGGAGAATAGGTGCATCGAGCCACCCCGACCCTTGGAACAACCCGTGGCCTTACCAAATAATTCCGCCATGACTTCCCGGGGTGGAACCCCCGCACTCAAAGCATGAACGTGATCCCGATAGGTACTACAAACATAATCCTCATCCCGGCGACCCGCCCGGATCATCCCGGTCGCCACGGCTTCTTGACCGTTGTACAGGTGGACAAAACCGAACATTTTGCCCCGATAATACATCTCGGCACATTTATCTTCAAATAGCCGCCCCAGCACCATATCCTCATACAGCATTAACCCTTCATCACGGGTTACAGCATTTGCATCCGCCTTAAACGTCGGTAACGTGCGTTCCTGTACCATTTTTTCCAATTACCTGTACCAATTTGAGATTCTATTTTACAGGTTGGGGGCGGGTTTATTGAGATTTCTGTTAATTAACCAACTTTCTGATATTATCAAATCCCCATATTGATTAATCTGATTTGTCATTATTAAACGGCAAATCCTGATTAACATGATCAATTTCCTGTTGTTCCATTTCGTTAATGCGTCCGATATAAGACTTTAAAATCTGAGCTAAACGTTGATCATAAAATCGATGCAAACTATAATTCGGTGTGGCTGGAAAACCGCGACGTTTTTTATGACGACCTCCCGCCCCCGGATCAAAAATAGAAATTTTGTTTTCAATTGCCCATTGAATGGGAGAATAATAACAAGCATCAAAATGTAAACAATCAATATCTTGAACACTTCCCCAATAACGACCATATAAACGATCGCCTTTGGTTAAACAAAACGACATTCCCATGGGTTGATGTTGGGTGGTATCATCAAACGCCGCAACAAATAACACCCGATGCCGATAATTATGATGCAATTGTTCAAAAAATCTGCGGGTTAAATATTTACTTCCCCACCAACCAAACTTATCACAGGTACTAGCATAAAACTGATACATTTCCGAAAAAAAAGCTTTTGGAATTTGATCTCCTGTGTAGGTTTGTAAGTTTAATCCGGCTTGGGTAACGGCTTTGCGTTCCCGTTTAATATTGCGTCTCTGATTAGCATTAAACCCTTTTAAATAATCATCAAAACTTTCATATTCTTGATTTTTCCAAATATAACTATGGTGTAACCAAGAGGCAAACCCAAATTTTTCTAACATCGGTTTCCACTCGGGATCAACATAGAGAAAATTGCAGCCAGAAATTTTATTTTCAATACAAAATTGATCAATGGAATGCACCATTAACCCCGTAATTTCTTCCTCATCTTCCCCGGGCGCGATCAGAAATCGATAACCTTCGGCGGGCGTAAAAGGCGACATTCCTAATAGTTTGGGATAATATTGAATCCCTAATTGATGGGCCACATCCGCCCATTGATTATCAAAGACAAATTCCCCGCGACTATGCCCTTTTACATATAAAGGCGCAATTCCCACCAACTGTTGATCCCGCCATACGGTTAAATGATGGGGCAACCAACCCGTGCGTCCGGTGGCACTGCCCGAGGATTCAATATTATGCAACCAATCCCATTCAAAAAAGGGCGTAATCAAGGGTTGGGCCAGGGCATCCCAGGCCGTTTGAGGGACTTCGGCAACCGTATTAATCCAACGGGTGGAATAGGCGGAAGTTAAGGGTTTTACCATATTGTTTCAAAAATGATCAGCGACGCATTATTCATTATTTAGGGTAATCGAATTTTTACAAAAATGGCAAAGGACAGAATTATTTATCGGTTAATACTTGATAATGTAAAAATACTTCTTGTCCCAGGGTTTTTACTTCCAATAATTGCAAGCGAGGAGCGACAGAGGATAAAAAGCCCTCCCCATCGGCGGGGGTGGGAGAATTTTTACCACTTAAAATTAAGGGACAAATGGTTAACCAGAATTGATCAATTAGGTTTTGTTTTAAGAGGGAAGCCACCAGTTGACCTCCTCCTAATATTCCTAATTTATTTAAGCCTAATTTTTGCAATTGTTCAAAAGCCATACTCCAGTTAATTTGATTGGAATGATTATCGGCAATAATTATATTTTCAAACCCGGGGGTATTATGCCATAATTCTTGACCCTGATTTGTGGTTAGTAACCAACGGGGAACAGATTGTTGAAAAAAACGTAAATTCGGATTAATCTTTCCTGAAGCAGACACCACGATTTGTATGGGTTGAGGAGGTTTTCCGTGCTGTTTTCGGTGTTTTAATAATTGAGGAGAATTAATTTTGATAGTGGTTTGATAGGCGTTTAATGTTCCCGCACCGAATAAAACCCCATCCATTTGTGCCACTTGTTTTTCTAAATGGAGTTTATCTTGTTCTGAACCAAAACGGGCGGGCGATCGCATTTCATCAGAAATTTTACCATCCGCACTCATGGCTAAAATAACCGTGGTTTGAGGTCGGTTAACACCGGGTTGAGGAGTCATAAATTAAATTCGCCATCAGCAACATACACCCACTGTATTAGCACTTACGCATAATACCCAATTATACACCATCCGTAGGGGCTAACGGCCGTTCGCCCCCACTAGATATGGTTGTTTTGCGTAATTCCTGTGTATGATTTTTCCCGATGTTGTGATCAAAATCACTGCAAAATTCGCTTGATCTCACCTCTAATCTTTGATTTGATCCATCAATTTACCCGATCAAATTCACAGAATATCAAGATTTTTAGCACAAAGTTTTTAAAATTATCGCACACAATTAAATGTAATAACCACCCTGTTAAACCTATGGAAACTCAATCTCAACCGCTCTCTAATACTCCTTGTCGTCAAACTCTACAATCCGGTTTTAACCCTCGTTTAACTCAATGGAATTCCCCAGTTAAACCCAAAATTGTTGACCCTCTGGAAGTTTATTTTTCTATTTTAAAAAATATGATTTTGACCCGAGAAACCTTACCTCTAAATTATTTAAAACCAGCCAAATTCAAAGCTCGATTGAGTTACTTAAATTTAATTTAGGTTAAGGGATAAAATACCAGATCAACTCACCAGATGATTTTTGGTACTTCTCAATTCTTTTTGAATAGAAATCGCTTTTCCTAGAGAGGAAATGGCTTCAGGATATTGTTTTAATTTCGACAATAAAGACCCTCGATAACGCCAGGTTTCCGCATCATCGGACTGACAGGAAAGCGCCGCATCATAGGACGCTAAGGCTTCAGGATATTGCTCTAATTTTTCTAAACAGACCCCTTTAGATCGCCAGGATTCTGATGAATCGGGTTTTAAATTAATCGCTTGTTCATACAGGGAGATCGCTTCTGAATATTGTTGTAATTTAACTAAAATTTCTCCACATTCAAAACAAGTTTCATAACTATCGGGTTTAATTTTTATGGCTTTTTTGTAGGACTCTAAGGCTTCTTGATTTTGGTTGAGTTTTCCTAAAATATTACCTTGAATTTTGAATAATTCAAAGTTATTAGGATTTAAAGTTAAGGCTTTTTCTAAGGATTGTAAGGCTTCTTGATAACGTTGTAAAGCGGATAAAGCATTGGCTTGATTTAACCATAATTCTGATTTATTGGGATTAAGTTTAATCGCTTGTTTATAGGAAGCGATCGCTTCTTCATACCGTTCTAACTTTGCTAAAACGTTCCCCCGATTATGCAGGGTTTCATATTTATCAGGAGCAATTTCTAAGGCTTTATTATAGGATTCTAAGGCTTCATCAAACCGTTTAAATTTTCTTAATAATGCCCCACGATTGTGCCAAGATTCATAGTCATTGGGTTTAATTTTAATCGCTTGGTCATAGGATTCAATCGCTTCTGCATACCGTTGTAACCGCACTAAAATATTGCCGCGGTTGTACCAGGTTTCATGTTTTTGGGGTTGTAAACTCACGCATTTATCGTAGTCTGATAACGCTTCGTGATACCGTTGTAATTTAACTAAAATACCCGCTTTTTTATACCAGGCTTGATCTAAATTAGCATTAGCTTCAATTGCTTTTTCTAATAACTTTAAAGCCTCGTTAAACTTAGCTTCTAAAATTAACGATTCGGCTTTTTTCAAATAATCATCAGCAATCATTGACTCCGAAGCAGGCTGAGATTTATCAACCTTAGCTACTGGAGAAATTACTAATTTTTCCGGTTCAGAAGATTTTAATAATCCATTCAAAGAAATTAATTGTTTTGTTTCTATCGGTTTCTGTTGTAATTCTTTTAAAGACGCCTCTTTAATCTCTTGAACCTCAGAAATCATAGCTTGTAACCGGAATACAAATTGGGATTTCAGGGTTTCTACTTGTTCAATAGAAGACTTAGATAGTTTAGCTTCTCGGGTTAAAAAATTAATGGATTCCTGGGCGGTTTCTATTTGTATTTCTAATTCTTTAATTAACTGTTGATAACGCTGTTTAGAAGATTTTAATTGTGATTCTAAATTATCAATCCGGTTCAACTGCTTTTGAGCTTGAGTTACAATCTCTTTAACGATTAAGCGACGAACTAACCAAAATAATAAAATCGTGACACTGGGGATTAATGTAGCGACAATTAATAAAGTATTCAGTAAAGTAATAGTTTGACTAAATTCATAATTTAACGCATAAGCTGGACTAATTTGGGCGACAGAAATGGGGGTTGTGATGGCACTTTGGGCTTTCCCCTGACCCATTTTAACTAATTTTGCTAACCAAGTTTGATCCAGAACATTAGTCATCGATAGGGATACAACTTCTTTTGAGGAATATTCCGCATCACTAAAAGACGGACTGCCGATCATTTCCGGCATACTGACGGCTAAACTAGGAGCTAATGCCATAATTTCCACCGCATCGGATGACTGACCCAACTCGGAAGCATTGGGGAGAGGACTGGTATTTTGTTCGGGACTAGAACTCGCTTCAACACAGGAGTCTTGAGCAACAAGGGCTGCTAAGGTTAAAAGGGTAACTGTCGATAACCGCATAAGTGTCAACTCGTTTAGGGGGAGTGCTGTTCTATCTTACGAATTGACACCGCGTGATCAGGATTTTGCAGCAGAAACCCGGTTTCTAAACTAGATCTATTGATTTTAGTAATAGACTAATGCAGAAACCCGGTTTCTAATTTTGTTTCTAATTTTTAAACCTGAGCTAAAACAGGCTGTTGAATTTGAGCAAGGGTAGACTCAGATTCGGTATTTGTACAATACACTTCACAGGAATTATTCGGGCTTTCAATCAGTTTGATTTTATGCAATTGTGCCCCTAAATCTTGAATTGGTTTTTGCAATAAATCTCGGATATGAACCGCAATATTTTCCGCCGTTGGTACAACTTTAGAAAAGTAGGGAATATCTTTATTTAAAAACGTATGATCAAAGGGTTCGACAACATAATCATCAATCACTTTTTGTAACCCTTCTAAGTCTACAATCATCCCCGTCCGAGGATCAACTTCCCCTTTCACGGTTACTTCTAAATGGTAATTATGACCATGACCGTTAGGACGGGCACATTTGCCATAAATTTCGCAATTGTCCTCAAAACTGAGGTCAGGATGGGCCAGCCGATGGGCGGCGCTAAAATGGGTACTAATAGTTAGATAGGCTTCCATGTCGTTTCCTTGATAGTCTGCCCAGAGTTCGGGGTGTTCAAATAGCTGAATATTGGTGAGGGGAAGATGGGGGGCCAACCGATGCCAAATCGCCTGGGCCAGAGCTTCCGTAGTCGGTAAGGTTTGCTGAAATTCCGGCCAAACATCATTGAGGTAGGAAAAGTCTAAATGGTCGGTGACTTCCCGTTTCAAGGTGTGTTTGACGTCGGACAGGTTTAAAACCATGCCATATTCATCAAGTTCTCCGACCATGGACACATACAAAACATAGTTATGTCCGTGTCCAGGGGCGCGAGATGTGGGGCCAAACCGCTTCAGGTTCTCGGTGGCACTCAATTCGGGCAACCAATACCGATGACTGGCGGAAAATTGCGCCCGACGGGTGATCACGCATTCCATAAAATCTGAGCCAGAGGGATGTTGTTAATTTATATGAACTTAATTTTAAGCTTTTTTGATGATAATTTCAACTTTGATTTAATAAAAACCCGGTTTCATAAAAAAATTGTTCTTCAGTCGATAAATAACGGTCAGAAATTTGGTTTCTTGAACTAAAAGGAACTAAGCTTAGGATATAATTAATAGGGTTCCACCTAAACATCGATTATGCTACGAGAAAAACTCAAACAGGAATTAGACAAACTCAATGAAGATCAACTAAAGAAAGTTGCAAATTTCATTAGTTTAATGGAATCTCAATCTAGTAAAGTGACATCATCTTTTGTTCCATTGTGGCAAAAAGCAACACCAACACAACGAGCTAGAGAGTTCCGTGATTGGATTTCTCAACTCCCTAAAACAAGTGTGAGCTTACCCGACGAAGCATTTAGCCGTGAGTGCATTTACGAAGATGATTAGATATCTGCTGGATACCAATGTTATCTTGCGTTTTTGTAACCCTTCAGATGTGCAACATCATCTTGCCACAGAAGCAATATTTTATTTACTAAATCAAGGAGATGAATGCTTTTTGACTGGGCAAGTATTAATTGAACTTTGGGTTGTTGCTACAAGACCAGTTGAAGTAAATGGCTTAGGATGGACTACAGACAAAACAAGAAACATTATAGATGAGCTTCTCAATCGTTTTCCCTTACTAGAAGAATCCCCACAAATTTTTTTAAATTGGTTAGAGTTGGTCACAAGGGATCAAGTCATGGGAAAACGCACTCACGATGCTCGCCTTATTGCCGTCATGCTTGCCAATAATATTACACATATTCTAACCTTCAATCCTAGTGATTTTGCACTCAAATCAAGGATTACTGTTATCTGTCCGTGGCAATTAGTGACCCCTAAAAATTCGGATCTATAACTTGATTTTTCAAATTTTCTCCCTAATTTAGTATTTCTATATTTTAACCAATATTCCAAATTTCTTGTAAATCTAATACAAACCCCGGAAGCACATCTTCCCCAGATAAATTAACAGGAGATTGTAAAATTTCTACTTCTTTTCCAAAACGATAAATTTCTACGCGCTGATTTTGAGGATCAATTAACCAACCCAGTTGAATGCCATTTTCCAGATATTCTTGCATTTTTTCTCTGAGGGTTTTGAGAGTATCTGTTTC
>DATNRE010000756.1:0-3443 GCA_036703685.1 Candidatus Obscuribacterales bacterium | reverse complement strand
TAAGCTGTTCTAAGTCTCCCGATTTAAGTACAGAGGCTTATTTTCGATCTTCTATAAGCCGTTCGTATTATGGCCTTTTTCTTCTGGCTAGAAAAGTTATGGAGAGCGAAGGTTCTATTTGTTCAAGAGGTAGTGAAGCGCATAAACAAGTTGAAAACTATTTTCTTTTATCTAGCCATAAGAAATATAGAAGTGTTGGAACAGCATTAAAAGATTTGCGGAGACTAAGAAATAGCGCAGATTACAACCTAAATTGCATATTTACTCGTGGACAAGCTGAACAAGCTCATCAAAGAGCAAGGGGTAAGTTTGAGTATTTATCCGGTTTACTCAGTGAGTAGAAATTTGAGTGACTTGGAAGATAAGCTTTGAGCAGGTTAACGAGGGTCAAAATTGAACGAAATTTAAGGATTACAGCCCACGAAGAACCAAGGTTTTACCCCAGTTTGACAGAATATCGTTAATTGAGAATCAAGCAAGAATCCCCCGTATAAAGGGCGATCAGGTTTAGCCGAGAAGATTAAAACTCTTGAGTTTGCTTTTTCGATAGATCAAAAAACGACTAAAAACAGCCCGCCAAGGGATTTATAGACTCATGTAACCTTAAAAGTGGGTGATTGCAAAAGACCTCTTGCAATCCCTGAGCAACGTTGCAATAATAATAAACAGAAAGGCACATTACGAGGGTTTCAAGGAGCTGGAGGTAATGTGTTTATGGGAGCACCATACCTCCAGCGTTCTTGCTTTCTTTTCAGGAAACCCCCAAAAACAACCGAGTGTTCTCACTCTGGAAGTTCTAAAGATTGAATAGACTCAAGTGTGAATTGATCACAAACACACTCAGCTAGATAAATTATACACAACAATTGTTTAAAAGGCTATATCGTCCTTTAAAAATTACGGAAATAGTTACATTTAATACCCAAACGGGGGACTTGTATGCCAAGTCCTGTATTTTAGTGTTGAATTGCCGATTTTAGGGATTGACAAAACTGACCAATATCCGCCAAACCCTGTTCCGGTGTTCCTTCGGCCAATCGTTTAACGAAAGCACTCCCCACAATCACCGCATCCGCACCCCAGTCTCGCATTTGGGTCGCCTGTTCCGGTTGAGAAATCCCGAACCCAACCCCAATGGGTTTATCCGTTAGACCTCGCATTTCCTTGAGGATATCTTCAACCCGGGTTTGGACTTGGGTACGCATCCCCGTGACCCCGGTAACACTGACCAAATAAATGAACCCCTGGGACTGACGGGCGATTAACTCAATCCGTTCTTTAGGACTGGTTGGCGCCACGAGCAACGTCACTTCTATGCCAATTTGACGGGCGGGTTCCAATAAAGTTTCCGCTTCTTCCAAGGGTAAATCTGGGACAACTAAACCCCTAGCCCCGGCTTGATAAATCTGTTCTAAAAAGGGTTTAATCCCTCGATGTAAAATGGGATTATAGTAGGTAAATAAAATAATTGGGGCTTTCAACGTTGGGCTAACCGTTGCCACCATTTCTAATACTTGATCTAAACGGGTTCCCTTGTGTAAAGCGCGAGTGGCTGCGGCTTGAATTACCGGGCCATCGGCTAGGGGATCGGAATAAGGAACTCCCAATTCAATTAAATCAGCCCCATTTTGATCCAGAATTTGTAAGGCTTTTGCCGTTGTTTCTAAGTTCGGATCACCGGCGGTAATAAAAGGAATTAAAGCACAGTTTTTTTTGTCCGAAGTTCTTAAGGATTCAAAGCACTGAGAAACAGAAATCATTAAAATTAAACTCAAATAGACTAACTAATTATCCAATAATTAAGCAGAAAAAAAGTAAAATTTTCAATTATTTTTTTCTGCTTCAACTTCCGCTTGCAGTTGAGCAATTTCTTCTGGAGTCATTTCTTCCAGTCGTTTTTGAAAAACCGCATCTTCGTAGTTTTTCAGTTGTTGGTTATAGGTCATATTTCGACTTCCCACCCGGAATAAATAAGTGAGTAACCAAATAAATAAACCACCGACTAAAAAAGTCTGACTCCAGATGCCAGCATCAACGCTATTCAGACCCGCCCATTGCAAAATCAGGTAGATCGATCCACCTGTCAAAAAGACGAGCATTCCAATAGCAATAACATCAATTCGTCGCATTAGCTGGCAATTTTTCTAGGTTGAGGACGGAAATTCAAGAAGGGAGCCAGAAGAATTAATCCGGGGAAAAAGAAGAAGACTAAAAAGTACATAAATGCGCGTTCAAAAGAACTGGCCACATACCAACGAGCATTCATATAGGCATATAAGGCAGCCGGAAGCACTAACAAATAAGCACCCGCTAAAGCGGCGTAGAGTAATAGGGTAATCAGTAGCATAATTCGGGTTTAAAAATAAACAGCCACTTAACATCAGACAATTTTAAACTATAGCACCCAGTGGCGGGAATCGGGAATAGTATAATTTGATTATCCTCAATCCTCCGGTGTAGGGGCGAGGCGCGCCTCGCCCCTACGGGTGTGAATAATTTCAACTTCAACCTCCAATGTAGATTATCTATTTTTATCATCAAAAAAATATGCCCTATAATCCACAAATTCATCATCGGCGTTCTATTCGTTTAAAAGGATACGATTATACTCAACCTGGGGGATATTTTGTTACGATTTGCACGAAAGAAAAACAATGTTTATTTGGAGATATTGTTCAAAGGAAAATGCGATTTAATTCTTTAGGGGCGATCGCTTTTAATACCTGGCAACAAATTGCTGAAAAATTCTCTCATGTTGAATTAGACTATTTTATCATCATGCCGAATCATATTCATGGAATTTTAATCTTTAATGAAATCATTGCCGATCCTCAATCCCCCGTAGGGGCGAAGCGCGCCGTCTCCCTACACCAAACATCATTATCAGAACAAGAAATATCTTCAAAATCAACACAACGACCTCATGGTGCTGCTCCAAAATCCTTGGGTGCTGTTGTGGGTTGGTATAAATCTTCCGTGTCTAAATCTATTAATAGAATTTGTAATAATTCCGGTCAAGGATTAATTTGGCAACGAGATTATTATGAAGAAATTATCAGAGATGAAACCGCTTTAAATACAATTAGAAAATATATTATTGAAAATCCCTTACGTTGGGAAGATGATCCAGAACATCCGCCTTCAAATAAAATTAAAAGTGAATTACTGATTGATCTTCCCTTTTAAACTTTGATCATCTCGAACTATATTGATGGGGTTTTAACCTTTTATAAAACTATTGCTGATCCTCAATTCCGGTGTAGGGGCGAGGCGCGCCTCGCCCCTACACCGGACATGATTATTACTCAACTTTCGATTAAGATCCTCATCTTTTTTATTGTTACCAACCTTACACATCTATTATCTTTCAACCTCTGAATAACCAGGGGGACAACTATTAGCGTCTTTGTGTCTTTGGGGAAAATCTCTCGTAGGTTGATCAC
>DATNRE010000755.1:0-6012 GCA_036703685.1 Candidatus Obscuribacterales bacterium | reverse complement strand
AGTCATAACTTCAGAGCTAATATCGGTTATCTGGCGGATGATGTTTTCGCTTCTGATGCCCGTGAGGGTCGGGGGATGTTCGATGGCAGTTACAGCGCCATGGCTCAATTGGTCTTTGCACCCAAGGACAACCTAACTTTTGCCGTGGATTATAACCACCGTCACTTCAGCAACGATAACATTTACGTTTCCGGCGGTACGGGCAGTTGGGGTGCTAATAAACCCTTTGGTGAAAACGCCACCACCACCAGTAACTTAGGGGTACAAATGAACTGGAGAGTGGCTCGCAGCTTCTCCATTGGCGGTTGGTTTGGGAGTACCTGGGCTGACCAAAAACGGGGCGGAGATGACACTGCTAACATTATTAACTGGGCTGCGGTGTTAGGGTTCCCCGATATCTTGCGCGAAGGAGATACCGGGGGTTTAATTGTCGGGATGCCTCCGAAAGTCGTCAGTCATGATATTAGTGGTTTGGAAGACAGAGACACCGCTATTCATATTGAAGGCTTCTATCGCTTCCCCTTCAGCGAATACATCTCTGTGACACCGGGTTTCTACGTGGTGACCAATCCTGATCACAATAGCAACAACGACACAATTTTTGTGGGAACACTGCGGACTCAATTCCGCTTCTAGTTTCCTTGAATTGTATGACAGACCCAGTTTCCTTGAGAGACTGGGTTTTTTTGTGACCGTTAAGCTTGGGGTTTTGCTCCGGTGTTCCGAGCGTTAATTAATTTGTTGAGAAGATCGAACCAAAAGGAAGACCCCATGGAAATTGCGATCGCAGTTAATCCCCATCCTAGGATAACTTTAAAAAGTTGAATCCCAATATTTCCACTTAAATTAAACTGTTGATTTAAGTTAGATTGACCCCATCCCAAAGGTAAGGAAGAAAAGTCTAATAAATAAGAATAAAGAAAATTTTCGGTTAAGTCTTGACAATCTTTTGTAGCGTTAACCTCTGAATTTAAACAGTTATTCAGGGGAGAATCAGGATTTTTAGTTAAGACAATATTAATGGTTTGACTGAGATTTTCTTGTAATACGGGTTCTTGAAAAAGACGATTGGCAATATTTAAGGTATCCGCATTTAATCCCATGGCTACAATAAACCCAATAGCTAGGGTAATCAGTTTAACCTGCCGTTTATAGACTCCTGACGCTCTAGTCATAGACTGTTCAAACCAATCACTGATCGCTGTTTCTAAGGATTCAAAATTAGCAGTATCTCCGACTTTATTTTTAGTTTTTATAGCTAAAATTTTGAATAGTTTAATTTGATCAGTATCAAAAAACTGTTTGATCTCCTCTGAGTTAATCGCTCGAATAAAATCATCAATAGTTAAACTAGCGATGTCGGGTTGAACTCCAGATTTTTCGATAATCACACTAATTAATGCTAAGGCAAAGGTTGTACTCGGAATATAAGAGGGCCCAATAGAATGTTTATTGCTACGTTGTTTATAATCTTTCCAAGATTTAATTAAAGGGTATTGATACAAAAGTTCTGTGGCTGAATCTCCTAAAATAAATTGAATAGAACGATATAAATTTTTAGCCCTCCAATCAAAAACAGAACTGGCTAAAAATTCTTGGATTTCTGATATTAATAAACTCAGAAGTAAATAAATAAAAAATAAGCCGATCGCAACATTAAGGGTTGAGGGAATATTCATATTTGGTTAAAAATGGGGAGAAATCAGAGGAAGAAAGCCCTTAAGGGCTTACTACAATTTGGGAATTATTGTATAATATCAATTAAAATTAACATAGTTTTAAGGATGTTGAATTATGCTTCAATCTAAAAAATTACCCCGTTTAGCGATAACATTAGGCGATCCATCAGGAATAGGGCCAGAGGTAATATTAAAAGCCTTAGCTGATCCCACACTACATCAACAGTGTGATCTAACTATAGTCGGAAGCGATCGCATTTTACAAACAACCTATCAACAATTACAAAATCAGGGATTTCAGGCGGCAAAACCTGAGCAGTTAAAGATCATTAGTTTAGATCCTGATCCAAGTTTACCCCCATTAGAAATAGGAGTCGGAAATCAAACCAGTGGGGCGGTCAGTTTCCAATATTTAGATACAGCAATTACCCGAACTTTACAAGGAGAATTTGATGGAATTATCACCGGGCCCATTGCTAAAAATCTCTGGAATTTAGCGGGTTATAATTACCCCGGACAAACGGAATTTTTAGCAGAAAAAGCCCAGGTTAAAAAGTTTGGAATGTTATTTGTAGCGCGATCGCCCTATACGGGCTGGACGTTAAGAACCCTACTGGCGACCACCCATATTCCCTTATCTCAAATTTCCCAAACCTTAACCCCGGAATTAATGAGCTTAAAATTAGAGTTATTGATCCAGTGTTTACGCCATGAATTTGGATTAGAAAATCCTAGAATTGCCGTAGCGGGATTAAATCCCCATAGTGGCGAAAATGGACAGTTAGGAACAGAGGAAAAAGACTGGTTAATTCCCTGGTTAAATCAACAGCGCGATCGCTATCCTTATATTCAATTAGACGGCCCCATTCCCCCTGATACAATGTGGGTTAAGCCCGGTCAAGCCTGGTTTAATTTAGGAAAAAATGCCCATGATGCGTATATTGCACTCTACCATGATCAAGGGTTAATTCCGGTTAAATTAATGGCCTTTGATCGAGCCGTCAATACTACTATTGGTTTACCGTTTATTAGAACATCTCCCGATCATGGTACCGCCTTTGATATTGCCGGAAAAGGCATAGCCGATGGGTCTAGTATGAAAGCAGCCCTAGAATTAGGCATAGAATTAGTCAATAATCGTATTAACCCTTAATTCCGATGTCTACATTAACAATATCCTCAGAACAAATTGAACTGATTTTTACCCACGCTGAACAAACCTATCCCCAGGAATGCTGTGGCTTATTAATGGGTAAAATCAACGAAAATAATGATAAAATAGTTGTAGAAATTATTCCAACAGAAAATGCCTGGAATCCTGAAACAGCCGCTGATTTTCAGGAGATAGAAACCAGCGATATACCCGTTAACTCTGAACTTCGGTTTACTATTTCTCCTCAACAAATGATTCAAGCTCAAAAACAAGGACGCGATCGCAATTTAATCATAATAGGTATTTACCATTCCCATCCCGATCATCCCGCCATTCCCTCCGAATTTGATCGAGTTTGTGCTTGGTCGGACTATTCTTATATTATTATTTCTGTAGAAAAAGGAAAAACCACCGATCTGCAAAACTGGAGTTTAGATCAGAATCATCAATTTCAAGCTGAACCTTTAATCAGAGATTAGCCAATCTTCCCGATCATCAGCTACAATATATAATTTTGATGACCCAAATCCCTAACCGGGACGGTTATATTTTTTGTCAAAATTGCTATGCTAAATCCGAATCTGGATGAAATCCAGTTAACGAAAGACGACTACGAACGGTACTCCCGCCACTTGATTTTACCAGAAGTTGGTCTGGAAGGTCAGAAACGCTTAAAGGCGGCGAGTGTGCTTTGTATTGGAACCGGGGGACTGGGTTCGCCCTTGCTGCTGTATTTGGCGGCGGCGGGTATTGGACGCATTGGAATTGTTGATTTTGATGTGGTCGATACCTCCAACCTGCAACGCCAAATTATTCACGGGACTGCTTGGGTGGGGAAACCCAAAATTGAGTCGGCAAAAAACCGAATTTTGGAAATTAACCCCGCTTGTCAAGTTGACCTCTACAATACCCGCATCAGTTCAGAAAATGCCCTCGACCTGCTGCGACCCTATGATGTGATTGTAGACGGCACCGACAATTTCCCGACCCGATATTTGGTGAATGACGCCTGCGTGTTGCTGAACAAACCCAACGTCTACGGGTCAATTTTTCGGTTTGAAGGACAGGCAACGGTCTTTAACTACCAAGATGGGCCCAACTACCGAGATTTATACCCCGAACCCCCACCTCCTGGGATGGTTCCCTCCTGTGCAGAAGGCGGGGTTTTAGGAATTTTACCTGGAATGATTGGCGTGATTCAAGCCACAGAAACCGTTAAAATTATTCTGGGTCAAGGACGAACTTTAAGCGGACGTTTGTTATTATATAACGCTTTAGAAATGACGTTTCGGGAGTTGAAATTACGTCCGAATCCCGTCCGTCCGGTGATTGAAAAATTAATTGATTATGAGCAATTCTGCGGAATTCCTCAAGCACAAGAACAGGAGGCTAAACAGAAAATGGATATTCCTGAAATGACGGTTCAGGAACTGGAAAAATTACTCGGCAGTGGGGCGAAGGATTTTGTATTAATTGATGTGCGTAATCCCCATGAGTATGAAATTGCTAAAATTCCAGGTTCGGTGTTAATTCCTTTACCCGATATTGAACAGGGCAAAGGCGTTGAACAGGTAAAAGAACTGTTAAATGGTCATCGTTTAATTGCCCATTGTAAATCGGGAATGCGATCGGGAAAAGCCCTAGGAATTCTTAAAGAAGCCGGAATTTCAGGGACTAATCTCAAAGGTGGCATTCTAGCTTGGAGTCGAGAAATTGATGATTCAGTTCCCGAATATTAATTAAGGTTATTTGGAACGAAACGAGTCTCACGAAAAGACGGGAAATACTGGATTTGAGTTACAGACCCGTCTTTTTTATTGAGGTAAACTAGACCCGAACAATCCTAAAAGATTTAGGGTAGGGGAAATTCATGAATTGCCCCTACCCTAATAGTTTTAGTCATAAAATTGATGAATTAATCTTGACGTTTGCGAAGGCGGCTACCCAGTACGGTCAAACCGACCAAAGCTAAACCTGCAAGACTACCGGGTTCAGGAACAGAAACCCCACCCGCTAGAGCAACACCGTCATTTCCGCATTCTATGAAAAGGTTGGCCATATAGTTATAGTTGCCGTCGGCGAGTCCCAAATCCGCTTTATTCAGGCTAAAACCAAGGGTTTGAGATCCTTTAGCGTTGAAGAACCCAAAATCAAGTCCTTGACCCGTTAAGGCAGCCGCAGATAGACTTTGAATCCCACCCAATTTGTTAGCACCGGAGTCAATCACATTCAGGATTGTTCCTTGACCGAAATAATTGTAAGCCGCAGCTTTGGTAGCCATGTCAGTACCTTGGGTGTTGGCTTTACCCCATCCAGAATCGTAATATTGTTTTAAACTGCTATAGCCAGCATTGACACCTGTAACGCTGGCGCCTTTGACATTTCCATATAAACCAGTGGTAGCCACTTGGGAGTCATTGGTTGCCGCAAAACGAACTCCAAATAAGCTTCGTTGATTACTAGCGGTTGTGAAGTTTTTGTTCGTAAAGTTTAAGAATAAATCTCCCCAACCAATATTTTTATCGGCTGCTAAATTATTAGTTACACCTGTTAAAGGAGTTCCACCAGTGAGGGCGACAAAAATATTCTCGCGGGTTTCTTTAATCGCAATTCCCCGAATATTATAGCCTTCACCACCAGAGCCATCAGTGAAGGAATCAATTCCATAGTTCCATTGATTATGTAATTGTCCAGCCATCGCCGGAAGACCGTTTACAGAGACTAAGCAAACACTAGCTATTGTGGTTGCAATTAATTTTTTTAGGGTTAAAGTTTTCATAAGTTGACTCCTGGGTGCTTGGGGTTAGGGCTTTCTTCCTTTCGGTAAATACACTATAGTCGATGGTTGTTAAAGATATGATTTTGAAAATCCCTTAATTTGTAAAGTATTGATAAAAGGATTTAAACCCTGATTTTATAGTTTTTTTACTTTTGGTAACTAACTTAAACTATCTAAAACCAAGTAAAAATACTGATCATTACTCAAACGAGATCGCTTTAACAGGACAACCTCTTAAAGTCCCCCAATTTTGGGGGATTTAGGGGGCAAATATTGCCGATTGAGAAATCTGTCTAAACCCTATACATTTCAAGCCATCTAGCCCCCTAGCCCCCAACATTGGGGGGAAAATAAATATAAATAATTAGCTATTATCATTGGTATGCGATCGCCTACTTTTG
>DATNRE010000754.1:0-2406 GCA_036703685.1 Candidatus Obscuribacterales bacterium | reverse complement strand
GCATTAAGACCTTTTCAAATACCTCTACCTCGACCGATAAACCGTTATTTAGGCAGTGATAGTAAAGGCTTTGAAACTGATAGTAAGTATGGTAGGGATAGCTTGAGCTAACAAAGACGTGCAATAGATACAGGTTGTTTAACTCATCCCACTTGACGGGCTTTCCAGATATTCCTAAAACAGTTTTCCGTTCGGCTATTGTCTGGTGGGAAACTTTAAAGATTTTCTGAATTTCCTTTAAGGAAAAAGGCTCTAAAGTTTCATCGCTTTTGAGATCTACCGTTTTCCGACTTCCCCCTTTTCTGGGGTTAAATGTCATGGGTTAATATAGCTCTCCTGTATAGGTTGATTCAGGCTTGATTTAACCTGATGTAAACAATAATAAACCCACCTCTAAGGGTGGGCATATTGCAATTTGCTACTGGGTTGCATTTTGCAACTACTTTCTAATTGTTTGGGCGAGAAGTGCCAAATGGCGTCGGAATTGAATGTGTTGCGGGCGATCACTATCTGGTTTTTTGCGGTGTCTCAGAACCGTGTCCCTATCGGCTCCGGTCAGTTCACATATTTGATTGATAGAGCGCCCGGTCAGGTTACGAAACTCGTCAACCGATATCTCTGTATATGTCGATATTTGTGCAAACATTGTAATAACCTCAACTGTTGTGTAAAGAGCGAAAGTTGTGGGATGCCCCTATTTCTGATTCCCGTCAGAGTAGGGGCTTTTAATTTATTTTATTGCCATCAATCCTTAGCTTATTGAAAATTGATTCCGGCATTGGCGTCGGCTTGTTCGTCTTCGGGGCGATCGCCAACAAATAAAATCCGGTCGCATTCATGCCTCGGTTTGATGTATTGAATCATCCCAGGATCTTTGTCTAGCCATCACCTCCTTTTTGGTAAACGCAGTCACTCATAAATGGGAACTCAAGTTGCACTGTCTTAAGTTGATTTCGATAATCTATGACGTGCTGAACTGAGTTGGCATTTTGATACTTTCGAGTTTTGCGATCGCCCGGTTTACTCCATAGGTCAGCCGCAGCAGAATCGGCAGAATAAAGCAAATCTCGAATCCCACTCAATCGCAAACAAGAAAGTTTAAGTCCAAATCCATGCAATCTTAAATCTGGCCGCTCTGACTTTATAGCTACCAACACTTGACGGACGGACTCAGGATTCGAGTTACGCTTGCAGACCGAACCCACTCCAACCCACATCCCCTCGGTCAACCGCTGTCCATATTTGGCAATATGATGAACATAATCTTTGGGGTCATAGCCCTGAAGAACTGGAATAATGGGAACGGGGGGATTTCCTAATTCACTTAGTAAACGGTCGTAACGGTGAATTGTTAATTTTTGGTGAGTGGAAATATCCAGACCTGTCACCTCAAGAATAAAACTCTCGCACATATAATCTTGAGAAACTGCGCCCAAGCAATGCCCATACTGGGTAAATTGCCGAATGATTTTGGCGTATTTTTTTACGGGTAAATGATTTTTGAACCCATAGAGTCTTGAGATTCTGGTAAAAGCCCCGGAGTCTAGTAACCAATCTCCCTTGATCGAAAGTGGCGATCGCCGGAGTGCGTATCGCAATCCCCGTTTTTTGAACAAAGCGTTGACGGAAAGAAGGATAGGAACGGAGTTTTTATCAAACTCCGGCATTTTGCTAGGTGCGCTGCATCCGCTAAAAAATATCATGTGATCACCAAACCTAACTCAGTAATTGTTTTAATTTCCCTCTGAGCTAGGATAGTTTAACCAATACCAAAACGTTTTCATTTGCCAGTCGTGGGGGTTTCTACAGCTAACAATATTGAGCCACAACCTAAAATTGGTTCTGTAGTCGTGAGACCCGTCGCGCCATAAATCAATTAAATTCATATTGTTCTTTACTTTCTAGGGTTTAGCGATCGCCTGTAAACAGCAATCTCTTGAAGATGATTTGCGTCGTTAACGTTCTCATGGCATAGCTGCCAATGTTTGATTAACGTCAAGTTGTAGCTGTAGCCACTCCGGTTTCCCCCCGGGCGTTTCTTATAATGAATCCCGTCATCCCATTTCCGGTGATAGTGTTTCACTGAGTCAGGATTTTTTAACCCCAGGAGTTGGGCGGCTTCAGTCTTTGATCCGAGTTCGTAGGCGATGGAAATCATAAACCTTGAATCCTCAACTGAATTGGAATCTCTAGGCTTTCTAACAACCCTTTCTTTTTGAGTTTTGATAACTCAATCTGAATATCTTCCGGGGTAAATTCAATAGTTTTCTCTTTACCTAAAGGTGTTGTTCCCTCACAAAGTAATTTATCTGCAAGCTCCGATAAATTGACTTCAACATCTTGGTCAATACCATACAATAGTCGGATCATCAAGAAAATATAATCCGATTTACTCAATGCTCCTGC
>DATNRE010000753.1:0-3357 GCA_036703685.1 Candidatus Obscuribacterales bacterium | reverse complement strand
ATCCTGATGTAGCTCCAGCGATTGAAAGGCAAGAATTTCGGAACGCTTTTGATCATTTTGTCGAGGAGGGTCAATTTTTGGGTTATGAACCTAATCCTTTATTTGATAGTCAATATTATCAGCAGCGAGATCTGGAATTGTCAATACAAATTGAGGGAGAATTTATTACGGCTGCTAAACATTTTATTGATTTTGGTCAATTTGAACCCCGTTCTCCTAATCCCTTATTTGACCCTATCTATTATTTAGAACGATATCCTGATATTAAATCAAGTTTTTTACAAGGACAAATAAACCCGTTTGAACATTTTTTTCTCCAGGGACAATATGAAGGACGTAATCCCAGTATTGATTTTGATACTAACTTTTATCAAACTCGATATCCCGATGTCTTATCTGATATTCAATCCGGGCAGTATCAGACATTTTTTGAGCATTTTTGGCGGCAAGGGTTAAGGGAAGAAAGATTAGGAATTGCTCCGGCTTTTCAAGATGATCTGACCCAAACCATTAATATAGATATATTATTAGGACAAAGAACCATTGTCGGCTTAATTGATGCTGCTAACCCAATTGATATTTATGAGTTTATTATTCCTAATTTTAATAGTGAGGTTAGTATAATTATGAATCAAATGAAAGCTAATTTAGACTTGGATTTGATTTATGATTTGAATAATAATCGAGCGGTTCAAAGTAATGAAATTGTGGCTAGTTCCACTAATTTAGGTCTAACCCCAGAATCAATTAAATTAGATAAATTACCCAGTGGAACCTACTTTCTGCGAGTCTCCCCCATGGACGGAAACACCCATTATCTTGTGAATTTATCAGCTACCCCAATTTAAGTTTATTCTTGCTGTTGTTGCGCTTGAGCGCTCTTAGGAGGGGCTAAAGCCCAACAACTATAGTGAATCCAATCGTATTTTTTTACCCAATATATAGCCATCCTAATGTCTTAATAAAGGTCGAATTAATTCCATAATTCGGTCAGAATTAAAGTTATTGATAATATCCGTTAGCACCCGGGACAAACGGGCTTTTGATTCGGGAATTTGTGTGATTAATTCGTTCATTACTTCAGTATCGAGATAGTAAGCTGCTTGATACATTTCTTCTAACCACTCAGGAGACATCAGGGATAAATCTTCTACAGAAATGGTTTCAACTAATAATTTTTTAGGGTTTTGTTCTACGGCTTCATAAATATATTGCACTCCCAAATATCGAGCGATTTTATCAAAAATTTCCTTTTCCCCAAAGGGCTTGCTGATAAAATCATTACAGCCCGTCATAATTACTTTCTCTCGATCTTCTTCAAAAACACTAGCAGTTAAAGCAATAATAATAGGTTCGGGGTTCTGCGGGTGTTCTCTAATATATTGAGTTGCTCTGTAGCCATCCATAACAGGCATTCGGATATCCATAAAAATTAGGTGAGGTAACCAACTCTCCCAGAGCGAAAGGGCTTCCATACCCTGGGTTGCTTCTGCGACCTCAAAACCAACTGAACTCAAAATATCCATTAATAAGCGACGATTTTCTACTAAATCTTCAACTACAAGAATGCGGTAAGTGGGTTGTTCAGGAGCTAAACTAATCACTCTTTGATGAGTCGATTCCCAAAGCAAGGGTTGTACTTTAGGTAACTGTATATTAATCCCAAAGGAAAAAGTGCTCCCTTGATTCACAGTGCTTTTAACCTGAATTTGACCCCCCATAAGTTGGATTAGTTTTTGACTGATGGCTAAACCCAGACCCGTACCTTGACCTAAATTATTCCCGGCTTGGGCTTGTACAAAAACCTGAAATAAACTCTCAATTTCCGTTGGTGCAATTCCCACTCCCGTATCCTCGATCTCAAAATAGAGATGACAGCAGTTTGCTTCCCGTTGTTGCGTTTTTACTCTTAGGGTGACACTTCCTTGTTGAGTAAACTTAATCGCATTACTTAGTAGATTAACTAAGACTTGATAGAGTTTTTTTTCATCGGTATGGATAAATTGGGGAAGATCGGGATCTCGCTCAAAAATTAAATTTAATTCCTTAGATTGGACTTTAACTTGAAACATTTCTTCAATGGAAGTGAGTAAATTGATTAAGTCAAAGTCAGAAAAATTCAGGGTCATCCGTCCGCTTTCAATTTTGGATAAATCTAAAATATCGTTAATCAAATCTAACAAATGTTTACCACTCCGATTGACAATTTGTAAGCGTTCTTGGACGGAAGGATTCAAAGCGCTTTCATAGCTCATTAATTGCGTGAATCCTAAAATTGAGTTGAGGGGAGTGCGGAGTTCGTGGCTCATATTAGCCAGAAATATACTCTTAGCTTGGTTGGCGGCTTCTGCTGCTTCTTTTGCCTGCTGAAGTTCTAACTCCGATTGTTTGCGATCGCTAATATCAATTAAATAGCCCAAAATTTCTACCGGTCTCCCGGTGTGATCTCGAATCAGTTTGACTTGTTCGAGTACCCAACGATAATTCCCATCTTTGTGCAGAAGACGAAATTCTTGAAAATAAAAACCATGGGCGAATAGATGGGTCAGTCCATTCAGCACTAGATCCACATCATCGGGATGCAAATGATTCATCCAAAATCCAGAATCTTCCAAAAATTCCCTCGTTTCATAGCCCAATATATCCTTAACATTTTCGCTGATAAATGTTGCGCCATAGTCGCCATCGGGTTTACTGCTAAAAATAATAACGGGGCTGTAGTTGAGAAGAAAGTTCAGGCGATTAGTGGTGGTCTGCAAGGCTTTCTCGGCCAGTTTTAGCTCTGTGACGTCCTGCTGAACCGCAACATAGACCGTGCCGTATTCGGGATGTTCAAACCGAGAGGTATGGACTCTACACCAAAAGAGACTTCCATCTTTTTTCTTATTATAAACTTCATATTGGGCTTCCCCATCCCGATCAATTTGAGTAGCAATATCTTCAACGGTGGCATCGGGTGTCACCTGGCTATCAACATAATTAATCACACCCACGGGTTGACCGACAAGTTCGCCTTCTGCATAGCCAAACATGGCATCAAATTTAGGATTGGTGTAGACAATAATCAAGTCGGAGGCTTTAATTAAACAGACTCCCCCTGCCATATTATTCATAATAATACTTTGCAGTTCTAGGGTCTTTTGGGCTTCTTTTCGGGCCGTAATATCTTGGATTTGAGCAATAAAATGTAGGGGCTTTCCCTGCTGATCTTGTATTACCGATCCATTCAGCAGAATCCAAACAATATGTCCTTGCTTATGAAAATAACGTTTTTCTAATTGGAAAGTTGGAATTGTTCCAGCTAATAGCTGTTGGGCATAACTGAGATCTACTGCTAAATCTTCGGGATGGGTAATG
>DATNRE010000752.1:0-3403 GCA_036703685.1 Candidatus Obscuribacterales bacterium | reverse complement strand
TTGCGGATTACTCCCAGGCGGCACACTCGGTGCATCATCAAATTCACCCGATCGCTGTCCTAACCAATCCCCAATATTCCTTTCCACAGCAGGCGGAGTCGCCGCCACCACGCGATCCGAAGACTTAGCTAAATTCACCGTGCAAAGCGTCGAACTAAAACTAAAAACGGTACAAAGTGCAGCCGATAAAGCCCGATTAACAAACGTACCCGGAGCCAATAAAGCACCCATTAAAACGGCAAAAAAACTAACAATACCCAGAGCAAAAATACGAATCCGACGCATAATTTACCTCAACTCAATGACTAAATAATCTTCTAATTAACCTCGTAGGGGCAGGTTAACTCGGAATGCCGTTAAAGAGGCTCTGCCTCGTCAACCTCTAAAATGAAAGTTGAATAGGTCAGCGCAGGCTCCGCCTGCTGGGAGATATTTCTAGGCAGAGCTTAGAAACGAGGGGGAAGCTTTGCTAAAAAGGTAAAATTCGCCGTAGTCCTCGCTGGACTTCGTTACGAATTACATCTTGAATTAAATCTTGAGCAAAATTATCAAACCAATTATTGACCTGTGCGTCATCCACTGTTTCTACATCCACATTTTCAGGAGGTTTATTATCAATTTTCACCGCCGATTTTTCCATCCCCACCTGCGACATCATGCCCACAAAAGTATTAATCGGAATTGCATAATTGAACCCAGTTTTTACCTCTTCTTGACCTTCCGTAGTTTTTCCACTTTGCCCACCTTCTCCACTTTCCTGACTTGCCTCATCACGTTTGCTAACAGTTGCAAGTCCCACCGTTTCTCCCTCTCCGTGAATGCCAATTACTCGACCGCTAACATCAAAAACTGGCCCGCCACTCATCCCCCGCCGCGTCACCGCATCATAACGCATCGTATATCCCCGCTCATTACTTGATCGCACGTTAGAAACTAGCCCATTCGTAAACGCATATTCCCGTTCTTTACTACCCTCTGCTGGCAAAGGATACCCTGAAATATAAACTCCTGAACCGATATCGGCTTCATCAGAATTGCTAATTGGTGCTACTGAATATTCTTCTTCACTCTCAAACATCACAACAGCTAAATCCGGCCCGCTTTCATTATTCTGAAAACCCTTCACAGCCGTCACTTTATGCTCTTTCCCCTTAGAAGTCCGAATCACATACTCAGAATTAGGATTTGTCACCACATGATTCGCAGTCAACACCGTGTAGGTCTTGCCTTTTTTAGAAATAATGACACCCGAACCGCCCAAATTAGGGGCCACTATATTGTTAATTTGTACTGTAGTGGGAATGGCAATTTGAGCCACTTCTTTTGCAGTTTTAGCGATCGCAGGTTGCACAATTACTAATGCTGCCACAGTTCCTACAAAAATACTGGGTACATAATTAAAACCCAAAAATCGATTATTCATAATTTTCCTCTGTGAATCATTGACAATTAATCAAATTTGTGAAACAAAATCAAATATTTTCCCGTAGGGGCGGGTTCGAGTTAACCTTTGATACCCACAAATAATTTACCTAAACCCGCCCTGATCCCAAAATCAAGAATTAATTGAATATTAACGGTGCGGTTGTGCGGGTTTAACAAGGTTATCTGTTAATATCAGAAATTTGTACAGAACCCGCCCCTACGGGTTGAGGAATTAAGGTATTATGCCAATAGGGAATAATCGGAATCCCCCAACTAGAATTAACCATTAATTCCAACATTTCTTGAGAGGGTTCTGTGCCATCTTCAAAGGCATAAACCCCAAAATCAGGATCACGGTTTTTGAGTCTGCCATTAATCCCAATTAATTGCCCCCAACTGTTAAAAATCGGCCCCCCACTCATCCCTACCCGAATTTCATTGGTATAACCCAAACGATATCCTTGCGGTAAAGATTTTGGGGGTAAAATAGAGATAATCCCTTGGGTGAAACGAAACACTTGCAAACCTTGATCAAAGGTGGTTTGAAAACTGTGTTCTTCGTACATGGGAAATCCGGCCGCAAAAACGGGTTCTCCAACTGCGATCGCACCGGAACTAATAGGAGCAATTTGATAATTGGTGTTACTATTAAAATGGGCGATCGCTAAATCCGTATTTCCTAACTGTTTAGCAGCAAATAATTGATACTTTTGCCCATCAGGAGTAATCACCGTTTGTTGCTGACTAAATGCCAGAACGTGCCAATTTGTAATCACGGTATAAGTTTGCCCCTGTCGTTGGATCATTACACCGGAACCAGAAGCATTAGGGGTTAAAAGACGAACCGTTGTTAACCGTGCTAATCTTTCAATATTGACCGTTTGCTGTTCAGTGAAACGATGATTAATCTCTGGAATTTCTGCCAATACGGGATGATGTCCTGATAGAATCATCAGTGTTGTTATACAAATTCCAGTCCTGATGAAATGGCAATTCATCTGTGTTTAAAGCTCCCGTGAACCGTTGCTAGGTGTAGTTTGTGGTGCAACAACGGGTTGAGAATTTAATTGAGGAGTAGTCACGGAATTGCTATCATTTTCCAAGCGTCCACTCACATCAATATAAGGAATTGCGCCACTTTCAGACAATGAAGGAACACCCGCTTGTCCTTCTCGCCAAGCTAACAGTTTGTTCAAGGTTTTCACGGCATCTTGATCGGGTTTTAGGGTGAAAATTAAGCCTTCACAACGACCATTAACTTGACTTGCAGTACAGATCACCTGTTGGCTATTCATCATCCCTCCCGTAATATATTTAAGCTGTTTATTCTGGCGATAGGTTTCTAAACGGCTACTCACTTCTGTACACCGTTTCACGGGATCATAACCTGCTCCTGAAAACACATCAGATTCCCATTTAATCCAAGGTTCTCGACTTCCTTGGGTGTTTTGATACAGTGTTGTCGGGGTTCCAGTGGAGGTATCGCAGAAAAACCCTTTTTGTCCTGGTGCGGGTTGACTCAAAGCCGTTTGAGGTGCTAAAAAGCTACTACACAAGGCAATTAAGCCTGTAAAAACGAGAGATTTGTGTCTCATATAACAAATTTTAGGCGAAAATAATAAATAATCCGATTATCCCAAAAAAAGCCCAACAGGTCAAGAGTTGTTGGAGGAAGTAGATTTTCCTGATTATCAAGAGGTTTTAGTAGAAATCAAAAAAGTTAATAATTTTTGGACAGCTTACCAAAATTTTCGCGCTAAAATAGAACAGGAAGGGATTATTTTTGATGATGAGGATTTTGCAGATTTACGCGAGGGAGTCACCGGGGAGAGAAGTTGATTAAGGAAGCACCAGAGTATAATTGAGCACGAGAAATGAAACTAGGAAAAATTATCAGCCAAATCCAGATTAATCCTCGTAAACTGACAGAATATGCTCTCAACCCCAATAACCCCAAAGGTGCCGATAAAGCCATTAT
>DATNRE010000751.1:0-11268 GCA_036703685.1 Candidatus Obscuribacterales bacterium | reverse complement strand
CGTTTCTTCAGGTGTTGCAGCATCTTCCGCAATTCAAAATCTGATTATAGGCGACCGTCGCCTGATACCCTAACCGATCCCAACGAGGAAAGGCATTGACGGTCAGTAACCTAGGATTCTCTAAATCAGGAACAAAACAATGATCCGCTAATAACCCAGCGCGTACGGGGTCGATGGAGAAATAGGGGCCGGGGGTAGCGGGAGCAGGGGAGGCAGGGGAGGCAGGGGGGGTAGGGGTGTAACGACTGAGGGTTACGAGCATTTCGGCGATCGCATCTCGATGAACTAGATGACCATTCCCCGGATAGACCAGTGCCATGAGGGTTAATAACCCTCGCACCAGGGGCGAACTGATCAGGGGGCGTTGTTCTTGCATCGACTCAACGGCGATTCCGGCATGGTTTAGGAGTTCTCGAAGGGTATAACGGGCGATCGCATCTAAACCAGGGCCAATCAGGGCAATTTCATCGGGCCGTACCTGACCAGTTTTCACCCCGGCGATAATTTGTTGGGCGGTTTGGCGGAGCAAATCAGACCGCGATACGGTTTGAATTGATTGAATATGAGGGGAAAACAAGAGGGAGTCGGGAAAAGCAATGGCATTCTCAAGCACCAAATCTAAAATCGGTTGGGCCAGGTGTTTTCCTAAACCCCTGGGTCGGTCTAAGGTTTCGGTATGACATCGCTTTTCTAAATCCAAGAAAGCCATCGGGTCAGCCCCTAACCCCAAACGTACAGACCCATTAGGATTGTAGGTAAATGCAGCCATTTTTCCCTGATCCAGAAAGAACTCAAACAAGTGACGGGCTAGGACGGGATATTCGTCCACGTCGTCGGCTAAAACTACCGGATATCGACGCAGTAGGTGTTTTTGATAGGTGGGATGATCCAGCAGGTGTTGACCATAGAGATCGGCAATAATCCCATAGGTGAGTAACCCCCGATCTAAGCACCAGTCTCGCCATTGTTGCAGCCACTCTCCGATCTGGTTATAGGGGGTTTGGATATCGCCCGTGGGGAGAAATCCCTTTTCTAAAATCTGGGGAATGGCCTCTATGGAGTTAACACTTAGGGCCGCTAGTTGCAGAATATCCAGAATTTGCCGCACCATCCGGTTCAGGCTGACCCCTGGACGTCTGAGGTTACTGATTTCGAGCTCTCGACTCCAAAGCCCGAGGGCAAGTTCCTGTTCGGTTTCGGGGCGTAAACCCAGGGGAAATTGGGCTTTTAACCCTAACTTTTCGACTAATAGGGGCCAAAACAGAATGACTTCATCTTGAAAAAACCCTAAAGGGGTTGTGGAGTAAAAGGAGTATTGTCCCTGGGGAGTGGCGGTTAAACGGTTAACCAGGGCAATACGGTTATCCCCATTGGCGGCAAAAATTAAGGTCGTAGTGGCGACGGACTCAGGATTTAACCTGGGTTGGCGTTGAGGGGGGTGGGGAAGGGTTGCCAGTAAGGGTGTCCACTCACAAAATAATTCGATCAGGCGGGTGGTTTTGCCACTTTGGGAACTTCCGGTAATCCACAGAGCAGGAGAGAGCACGGCAATCGGTCTAAAATTTGTTAAGATACCCCCTACATTGTACCGATGTTCCCCAAGAACGTCTTTAATTTATACTCACTCTCATTATTCTTAAGAGGTCTAAACCATGGCCGCTGCTGATTCAAGTTTATTCAAACAGTTATTTGGTAATGCTAATCAATGGTTTCGTGGTACACCGGAACGGGCTTTGGATCAAGCCTATGATGCTGCCTTAAAAATTCGTTCTCTGGAGAATGAACATTTCCAAGGTGAAAAAATATCTCCAGAATCCCATCCTGAATATAGCGATCGCGCCCTTTCTTATTTTAATTCTGAACTCAAAAAATATCTCAAAATTATTCAGACTCGCTTAATGGTATTTAATGCCAGCCGTTCAGTTTTGGGATGGTCGGAACAAATTAATCCTTCCTCGGGGATTAACCTGGAGTTAGAGCAAAAAGTGACCTCGAATGGCTCCTTACCTCAGCCTAAAATAGTTGAAATTATTTGTGAAAAACTCGATTATATTGATGCGGTAGTTAGCCGTTATCAATCCCCAGAATCCCCAGATTTTTCTGTTAATTTGCCCCCCCATTCCCCCGAAAAATCTCTATCATTAATCTCTACAAGCAATCCTGAAAATTCAACTCTCAATCAGGGTTCTGATAACAATAATTTTTTGAATAATAACCGTCCTCCTAGTTCTAAAAAGAAGACAAAATTCGGTTTCAGAAACAAGAGTTCAACTCGGGTTTTACCCCGTTCTTTATTGAGAACATTAGGTCGAATTAAACAGGAACTCAGACCCGGATCGGAGTCGGAAATTATCGAGAGTTATAGACAGACTCAAAAAAGAACCTTAGAATCTGTCCGATTTGTTCTATTGTTGATTTTAATTCCTTTACTCACTCAACAATTAGCTAAAAATTTCGTTGTCGGGCCGATTGTCGATCGGGTATTTACGAATCAGGAAGAAACCGCTATTTTTATCAATATGGATATGGAGGAGGAAGCCTTTATTGAATTAAAACAATATGAAGAACGTCTTAGATTTAAAGCCTTAATTAGTCAAGCTCCTCCTTTAACTTCAGAGGAATTAGATGAAAAACTCAAGGAAAAAGCTCAAGAAATAGCAGAAGAATATAAGGGAGATAGTGGTGGTGCTATTAAGAATGTTTTCGCGGATATTATCTCGGTTTTGATGTTCGCTGGTATTTTAGTTTACAACCGCAGCGAGGTAGAGACTCTCAAATCATTTATGGGGGATCTAATTTATGGGCTCAGTGATAGTGCCAAAGCTTTTATTATTATTTTGTCTACGGATATGTTTGTCGGGTTTCACTCTCCCCACGGTTGGGAAGTGATTTTAGAAAGTACCGCCCGACATTTTGGACTTCCTGAAAATCGAGAATTTAACTTTTTGTTTATTGCGACTTTTCCGGTTATTTTAGATGCGGTGTTTAAATATTGGATTTTCCGTTATCTTAACCGCAGTTCTCCTTCTGCTGTTTCTACCTATAAAACGATGAATGAATAAAAGGTCTGTAGGGGCGGGTTCCAGTTAATTTTTGATACCTATAAATAATTGACCTAAACCCGCCCTGATCCTATCCCCAAATCCCTAATTAATTGAGTATTAATGGTGGGGTTGGGCGGGTTTATTATGATGTTCTGTTGGGGTCAGAAATTTTTATAGAACTCGCCCCTACAATTGGGATGATCAATTCATCTAATTGAATATTAATGGTGGGTTGGGCGGGTTTATCAGGATGTTCTGTGGGAATCAGAAATTTTTACAGAACCCGCCCCTACAATGGGGGTGATAAATTCATCGGTAATGTAATGTTATCATTTAATTTAATATTAAATTTTTGAGAAATTGGAAATTTTTGTGACGGGTGCATTTCGTCCGTTTGCCAATTATAGGGATTATTCAGAATATATTCCTGAATTTTTGTTAATATTGTGTCGTTCCGAATAATATGTTCATAATATCCCCTTTGCCATACAGCTATTCCTGAAAGCGATCGCAATTGATTAATTCTTCGGGCTGAAAATGTTTTCAACCCTCTAATGATTTCAGATAAATTATGGCTATAATCGGTTAAAATTATAATACCATGAATATGATTCGGCATAATGACAAAACTATCTAATTGAATGCCGGGATAAATTTTAGTCAGATTAAACCAATTAAAATCAACAACTTCACCATAACGGCTTAAACTAACAGTTTGCTCTTGAATATCCCCCAATAAACATTCCCGTTTATCAATACAAATCGTTATAAAATAAGCTCCTGGTTGACTATAATCATATCCCTGTAAACGAATAGAACGGCGATGGTGAATATCCCGATTGTATTTCATAGTTTCATAAAATCAATACAATATTTCTATCTGACGGGGCGACAAACAAGGCTAAAAACAAGACAGTATAAAGAATGTAACGATTTATGGTAAAAAAAAGATAGGTCAGATATTGTCAATAAGACCTATCTAATGAAAATGATACCTTTATTCTATCAAAAGCACTTAAAAAGTCAATTGAGTTTAGCAGAATACCTGTTTCTCCAAATTTTGGTGAACATCTTACAGTCAATCAAAAATGTGAATTTAGAAAGGCTAGCGAATGGGATACCTTTGCCAATTAAATTTGAGAGTAGAAGAAAAAGAATACAAAGATTTCTCTCATTACCCAATTTAAAAATTGAAAAAATTTGGTTACCCATTATCAAAGAATGGTTATCAATATATTTTACCAAGGAAGAAATAATTTATGTAGCAATTGATAGAACGAATTGGAGTCGGATAAATTTATTTATGGTGAGTGTCATTTGGGATAAAAGAGCCTTTCCAATCTATTTTAAATTATTGCCCAAATTAGGGAGTAGTAATATAGATGAGCAGCAAAAAATATTGTCTCAAGTAATGCCCATTTTTCACAACTATAAAATATGTGTATTAGGGGATAGAGAATTTTGTTCTGTAAAACTCGCTAAGTACCTTCAATCATTGGGTGTATACTTTTGCTTGCGATTAAAAAAGAACGAATTTGTAGAATTTGAAAAAGATATTTTTCAGGAATTAAATCATCTAGGTTTAGCACCCGGAGTATCATTTTTTATTCAAGGTGTAAAGGTAACAAAGACTCGCGGTTTTATGAGCTTTAACGTTGCTTGTAAATGGAAACGTAAAATCAACGGAGTAGCACCGAAAGAAGGATGGTTTATCTTAACGAATTTTGATGCACTAGAATTGGCTATTTCTGCCTATAAACAAAGATTTGATATTGAAGAAATGTTTAGAGATTTTAAGAAGGGAGGCTATAATTTAGAGGATACCAATGTAACTGGTGAACGCTTTATTTCTCTAGTTTTGTTGATAGCAATTGCTTACTCCTCTGCAACAATACAGGGTCAACAAATCAAACGAAAAGGAATACAGAAATATATTGCTCGGATCAAAGAATATGGTCGAATAGAACGGAGACATAGTAGTTTTTATATTGGCTTATATGGTCAAACTTGGGTCAATTTCAAGGATGTTTGTATGGATTTAGTCACGAAACTAATGAAATTAAATCGCAATAAATGTAAGTATTATCAACAAGGTCTAAGAGCTATGAGGCTTATAGAGTCTGTCTTGTAGCTGATTTCGTCCCCCCTTCAGGACTGATAGACTAATGAAAGAGATTGATAAAATTGCCATCGAGTAGTGCGAGCGTCCTCGTTCGGTGGGGTAATACTATTAAAAGAATATTGTACCGCCGTCACAGTTAAAATAGATGTAAGCCAAGTTGATCTTCCCTAACCCTAGAAACCACCATGACACAAATTACCCTTGCCGAACTTCCCGAAACCCTCCAAACCCTAATTAACCAAGCAAAAAAAACAGGCGAAACCCTCACCATCATCCAAGACGGTATCCCCTTCGCTATTATTTCCCCCGTCCAGAAAAAATCCCTCCTACAAACCCTTTCTACCCTTGAACCCTTAGACGAAGACTTTGCAGACGTGGACGAAGGATTATTACCCTTAGATGATATCGAATTATAAAAATGAATTATTTATACTTATTAGATACAAACATCATCTCCGAATTAATTAAAAACCCCAGAGGAGTGATATTTTATAAAATTCAAGAGATCGGAGAAGATCAAGTTTGTACCAGTATTATCGTAGCCTGTGAATCAAAGTTTGGAGCCCAAAAAAAGAACTCTCAAAAGCTTATAGAAAAACTGGAAACTATCTTGGATAGTATTGAAATACTGCCTCTAACTCATCCTGTAGAGCAATATTATGCAGAAATTCGTAGTTATTTAGAACAGCAAGGAACTCCCATTGGAAGTAATGATTTATTAATTGCTGCCCATGCTTTGACATTAAATCTAACCGTAGTTACAAACAATGTCCGTGAATTTTCTCGTGTTCCTAATTTAAAAGTAGAAAACTGGCTCAACCCTGATTAAAAAGCCAAAAAGTTCCTATTCCTTATTTCCTATTCTAAAATTGTTAAACTCCCGCAGTGCGAGGGAGGACGCTGGCTGGCTTATAGGCTTTAAATACTTCTAGGGATAAAGTTCACCCTAATGTATATAATCCCCCATCCCGTCCACAAATCATCACCTGATTATTCCAAACCACAGGCGTTGACTCAAAGGAAACTTCGGGTTTAAATCGTCCCGTTTGTTCGACTCTTAACCGATAATATTCTCCCCGTTGGTTAGGAATAGCATTGCTTTGATTTGCTTTAGCTTCCTCCCAATATAAATTAAATAAATAAACCCCATTATATCCAGCCGTTATTAATTTATAACCATCGGTAAAAATAGGCGTTGAAATCGAGGCTCCGATTTTTTCCTGGACTAATATTAAAGGAGTTTTATATTCTCCCTTTCCTAATGGCCCGGTCACGGTTTTATCCGTTGTGATCATTTGAGAACCAATATATAAATAACCATCAATTGCATTAGTGGCAAAAATAGCCGGAAATCCATCGGGGTTATATTCATCATTTAAGGCGACAGAACCAATTATACCGCCATCCCAGGTATTAAATTTTCGATTTTGGGTGGGTAAAAACCATTCCACACTCTCTTGAGGTTCTCGGTTAGGATTAAGTTTAAGTACACCTCCATTTCCCGGAATATATTGTTTTTCAATGGCACAAAATAACTTCCCGTCCTGAGAAATAACCGCCGACCCATCAATATCAGAACCCGTATAAAAATCCCAAATAATTTTTCTGGTGTTTAAATCAATTCCATAAATATGTCCCGAACCCGATGCCATAAAAATCCGATTATCTAACCGAGAAGGTGAGGATTCACTGACTAAATTTCCCCCATGTCGGCTACTATCTCCATCCTCATAAAGTTTGACTTCTGATAGAATTTGAGGTTGTAAAAACCCTGATTTTTTCTCCGCCGTTTTAACCGAACTATTGAGAAAATAACCGATCGCATTTTCCCCCGCATTAAAAATAACTCCATCCCCTAAATATAACGGCGAACTATCATTATCTCGACTATAACTTGGCGTAGAACGTAAATTCAACTTCCAGAGTTCTTTTCCCGTCCTAAAGGAAATCGCCCGAAAACTTGTCGCTAATCCTCCTTTAGACAGACTGCTCCGACTCCCTTGTAAAACGACAATTTGGTTCTCATCTTTTGCCGTTTGATCAATATAAATACTTGAGGTTCCTTTAACCACATCATCAAATTTATATCTCCAAATTTCCTTTTGAGTGTCTAATTCTATTTTTCTTAAATAATGGTCAAAAGCTCCTATAATTAAATAGGTTTTGCCGCGATCGCGGGTAATAGTCGGTTGTCCTGTCCATCCCGCCCCACTCCAAACTTTACGGGTACGTCCCACATAAGTTACTCCTGTTCCTAACGGAAATTTATGAATTTCTTTCAGGTTTTCCGGCACTCCTCGCCCATAAAAACGCCGTTGATCATTACCCAAATAAGTCGGGATTAATAACTCAGTTTCTGGATCTAAAATTGATAATAAAGTTTTGAATTTCTCTTGAATTTCTGCTTCTGTTGTGTTAAAATTAAACAATTGAGAAACACCAGAAGGAAGCAGAGAACCCAAAGAAAAATAAGCCGCAAGTTGATTAAAGCGTCGTCGAGAAACCATAATTTTAAAATTTTGATATACCTGTAGAGACGTGCCACGGCGCGTCTCTCTACTCTGCGATATTAATATTAAACCATGAATTACTAATCAAAAAATCCATACTCAGATTTGATATATAATTAATAATCCTTGCAAAGACGCGCCATGGCACGTCTCTACTTAATATTAAACTCTCAAAACATCTTTAGGTATCTCTCATGGTTAATCGTCTTTCTGAATCCAAAAGTCTCTATCTTCGTAAACACGCAGAAAATCCGATTGATTGGTGGCCCTGGTGTGATCAGGCTTTAGAAACAGCAAATCAGCAAAATAAACCCATATTTCTTTCGATTGGTTATTCTAGTTGTCATTGGTGTACTGTCATGGAAGGAGAGGCATTTTCTGACCCTGGAATTGCTCAATATATGAATCAACATTTCCTCCCCATTAAAGTTGATCGAGAAGAACGGCCAGAAATTGATAGTATTTATATGCAAGCCCTACAAATGATGACGGGTCAAGGGGGATGGCCGTTAAATATATTCCTAACTCCCGACGAAAGAATCCCCTTTTATGGTGGCACTTATTTTCCCTTAGAACCCCGTTATGGTAGACCCGGATTTTTAGAAGTTTTACAAGCTATTCGTCGATTTTATAACTTAGAAAAAACCAAATTGCAAGCGTTTAAAGATGAAATCATGACGCATTTGCAACAGTCTACAATTTTACCCATTTCTGAATTAACTGAAGATTTATTAAAAATAGGATTAGACGCCAATACTGGAGTGATTAGCCGCAATGAATATGGGGGGCCAAGGTTTCCCATGATTCCCTATTCCGAGATGGCATTACGGGGAATTCGGTTTAATCTTGAGTCAAAATATGATGGAAAAGAAGCCTGTACCCAAAGGGGTTTAGACCTAGCATTAGGGGGAATTTATGATCACGTTGCCGGGGGATTTCATCGGTATACCGTTGACCCGACCTGGACAGTTCCCCACTTTGAAAAAATGCTTTATGATAACGGGCAAATTGTTGAATATTTAGCGGATTTATGGAGCGCTGGTATTCAAAAACCGGCTTTTAAACGTTCAATTCAGGGAACTGTTGAATGGTTGAAACGGGAAATGACCGCCCCGGAAGGTTATTTTTATGCGTCCCAAGATGCGGATAATTTTACTACTCCCGAGGAGTTAGAACCGGAAGAAGGAGCTTTTTATGTTTGGAATAATAGTGAACTGGAAAAAATATTAACTTCTGAAGAATATGCAGCGATGCAAGAACAATTTACGATTACCAAATCGGGAAATTTTGAAGGTAAAAATGTCTTGCAACGGTGCAATGCAGATGAGTTAAGTAATATCATCGAATCGGGTTTAGAAAAACTGTTTCAAGTCCGGTATGGAGAAATGCCAGAAACCTTGAAACTCTTTCCCCCCGCCCGCAATAATCAGCAGGCAAAAACCCATGATTGGTTAGGTAGAATTCCCCCGGTTACAGATACTAAAATGATTGTAGCTTGGAATAGTTTAATGATTTCCGGTTTAGCCAAAGCTGCGAAGGTTTTTGGGGAAGTTGAATATTTAGAATTAGCCACAAAAGCGGCTCAATTTATCCTAAATCATCAATGGGTAGAGGGACGTTTACATAGAGTCAATTATGAAGGAGAACCGGATGTTGTAGCTCAATCTGAAGATTATGCCTTATTAGTTAAAGCTTTGATTGATTTACACCAAGCCAGTTTAATATTAACCCCCACTTTAGTATCACCCGATTATTGGTTAGAACAGGCGAAAAAAGTTCAAGAAGAATTTAATAATTTACTCTGGAGTGTGAAATTAGGAGGCTATTTTAATACCGCCCAAGACACCGGAAAAGATTTATTAGTTCGAGAACGCAGTTATATTGATAATGCCACTCCCTCGGCGAATGGGGTAGCTATTGCTAATTTAGTGCGGCTGTTTTTGTTAACAGAAAATCTGGAATTTTTAGACCAAGCGGAACAAGGTTTAACTGCCTTTAGTTCAGTAATCCAAAAATCTCCCCAAGCTTGTCCCAGTTTATTTACAGCCTTAGACTGGTATCGAAATAATACCCTAGTCAGAACTTCTACCGAACAAATTTTAGGCTTAAGTGTGCAGTATTTTCCCTCGACTATTTTTAAAGTTGATAACACGCTTTCTCATGATATTATTGGCTTAGTTTGTCAGGGATTAAAATGTAATAAACCTGCCAAAAACTCCGAAGAACTGTTACAACAGTTGCAAGCCAGTCAAACTCGCTCTTAACTTGAATTTTTGGCTGTGTAAGTTGATATCTTTACCAGCCAATTAATAGGGATTTAATATTACTCGCCAGTTTTTTGATTTTTTTCTACAATAGTAGTGTTTTAATGGAATCAACCTCTATGTATTTTACTTGGCTCGATAGCAACTCTTGGTTACTGGAAATAGGCGGAAAACAAATTTTGATTGACCCTTGGTTAGTGGGTGCATTAACCAAGGGTCAATCAAACTTGGTTATTTAAGGGGGAAAGACGAAATTCCCGACCCATTCCTGAAAAGATTGACTTAATTTTATTATCTCAGGGATTGGAAGATCACGCCCATCCTGAAACCTTAAAACAACTGAACAAAAATATCCCCGTTGTCGGCTCTCCTAGTGCGGCAAAACTTGTTCAGGAGTTGGGATATACTCAAGTACAAGCTTTGGAACATGGACAAACCTATTGTTTAGAAAATCAGGTAGAAATTAAATCCTTGCGAGGTTCTCCCATCGGCCCAACAACTCTTGAAAATGCCTATCTTTTAAAAGATTTAATAACAGAAAATACTGTTTATTATGAACCCCATGGATATCATGATTCTCTATTAAAAGAACTAGCCCCCATTGATGTCGTTATTACCCCATTAATTGATATTAGTTTACCGTTAATTGGGCCAATTATTCGTGGGCAAAAAACAGCCTTGGAGTTAGCTAAATTAGTCAGTCCCCAAGTGATGTTACCCACGGCAGCCGCCGGGGATGTGGTTTATGAAGGGTGGTTAGTTTCGTTATTAAAAGTCAGTGGTAATTTAGAGGATTTTCGGTCTATGTTAGCTAAAGAAAATCTATCAACCCGGGTACTCAACCCCCAGCCCGGAGAAGGTTTTGAAGTGGTATTAGAACATCGTCGGGTGGGTGTTTAATTCACAACCCATAGCAGGGGCGTATTCATGCGTCCTCGCTTCCTAACTGCTTTGCCTTACTCCCAGAAATCTAGGTTAAGAAGGTCATCTAAGGAGCGGGTAAATTGCCAAGTATCAGGAAATTTTGTGTCTTTATATTCGGGTTGCAGCTTTTTCAGACATTGCTGATAAACTGTATCCAGGACTTGGGGATAGTCATTCTGTAAGCTAGGAGAAATTTCAATCAAGTCTTCAATTTCGGGGCGAATGTTGCGAATTGTCCTTTCCCAGCCATGATATTCTAGGGGCATATCAACATAGTAGCGCTTCATAATATGTTCTATTAATGCCCTAATTTGTCCTTTAAAGGCATTTTTCTGCGCTTTCCCCAAAGAATCTATTTCCTCTATTAAGTTGGCAATATCTAACTGTTTAAAGTCTCGATTCTG
>DATNRE010000750.1:0-11277 GCA_036703685.1 Candidatus Obscuribacterales bacterium | reverse complement strand
GCCATCTCCTCGACGGTGTTAATATCCTGTAACCCCATATGGTCTTCGGAAACATTCAAGACCACGCCCACATCGCAGCGAGCAAACCCCAATCCAGACCGGAGAATCCCTCCCCGGGCGGCTTCTAATACGGCTAGTTCCACGGTGGGATCATTTAAAATTAAGGCGGCACTTTGAGGCCCGGTATTATCTCCGGCTTCTGCTAAAAAGTCTCCGATATAAGTCCCATCGGTGGTGGTAAAACCTACAACTTTTTGGGTTTCTTTCAGGATATGGGCAATCAAACGGGTGGTAGTGGTTTTACCATTCGTTCCGGTAATGGCGGTAATCGGGATCTGACTGGAAGTTCCGGGGGGATAGAGCATATCCACAATCGGAACCGCGACGTTTCGGGGTGTGCCTTGATTGGGTTGAATGTGCATCCGTAACCCGGGGGCGGCGTTAACTTCCACAATCACCCCGTCCACTTCCCGTAGGGGGCGACTAATATCGGGGGTGGTAATATCAATTCCGGCAATATCTAAGCCAATAATTTGGGCGGCGCGTTCGGCAATCCAAATATTTTCCGGGTGAATTTCATCGGTTTTATCAATGGCAATCCCCCCGGTACTTAAATTAGCGGTGGCTTTGAGATAACAAATGTCTCCTTTTTTGGGAACACTTTCTAACCGATAGCCCTGTTGTTTTAAAATATCAATACTGTTGCGATCAATTTCAATCCGAGTTAACATATTTTCGTGACCACTGCCTCGCCGGGGATCAAGGTTGGTTTCTTCAACTAATTCTACTAAATTTGAACGACCGTCTCCCGTCACATGGGCTGGGATTCGTTGAGCCACCGCCACTACTTTTCCTTGAACAACTAACACCCGATAGTCATTTCCTTTATAGAATCTTTCAACAATTATACTCCCAATTTTTGATTCATTTTTAGCCATTTCATAGGCATTTTCTGCCTCACGCCAAGTTTGAATATCCAGGGTAATTCCCCGACCATGATTCCCGTCTAGGGGTTTTAAAACAATTGGAAATCCCCCAATATCATCAATAGCATTTTCTAAGTCATCTAAACTCTCAATCACGGTTCCTTTGGGCACGGGTAAACGGGCCGCATCCAGCAGGGTTTTTGTGCCTTCTTTATCCCCCGCAAATTCAATACCCAAAATACTTGTACCATCGGTTTGGGAAGCTTGAATTCGTCGTTGTTTTTTGCCATAACCGAGTTGAATCACATGGCGGGCGGGTAATTCTTTCCAGGGAATGCCGCGGGCTTGGGCTTCTTGAACAATGGCTTCCGTGGTCGGGCCCAGTTGAGCCCCTAGGAAAATTTCTTGTAAGTCTTCTAAATCCTGTCTTAGTTCGGTTTCCCGATAAAATCCATGATCAATTAAACGATGGCATAATCTCACTGCGGCCCTGGCTGCATAGCGTCCCGCTTCGGGGATTTTATATTCAAAGATCACCCTATGGACTCCGGGTAGGGAACTCCCCCGGGTACAGCCAAATTCCACGGGCATTCCGGCTAATTTTTGCAATTCTAGGACAACTTGTAGAATCACATCCGGGATCAAGATTCCTGTTTTTAGATTTGTCAGGAAATCTTGATATTTTGGTTGGGTTAAATGGGGGAAAATCTCACAAAGTCCATCGGAAAAATCTACAATTTCATGGGTGTAGCGATTATCCTTTTCTAAATCGAGATGAATAATAATCAGATTGTGAACATCAATACTCCAAAAATTAGGCCCTGATAGGGTTTGAGTTTTTATAATTTTCATTGGTATTCCCTCCTAAGCTGATGAATACGGTCATTTCGGCCAGTCAACATCGTGATGGATTATCCCACAATTTCAGATAATATAAACATTAACATTCCTGAAGTTGGGTAAATTGTCAAAAATTTAAGGAAAATATTAGATTCTGTTAAAACTTGATCATCAGTCTCGGAAGTCCCCGGCATAATTTTATGATTATTTAAACGCTGATGTTAGTTTTTATTTTGAGAAAATAATCCGCAAAATTTAAAGATGATAGCAGTATTTTTTTGTGGCTATTTTAAAAATAAATAAACATATTTATCCGCTTCCATCTACCCTTAAACCCTGGAGACTCGAATATCTCTATCTAATAGATGTTGACAATTTTAACATTGCGTGATATGAGTATTTGAACTTATGGCTATTCAACGTTTAGGGCAGTAGCCGGAATCAAGATTAAACTCGACTCTACAAGTGATATAAAAATATCAATAAAATAGCTGTATCATCAATAAATCGAGGTTAACGATTTACGGACACAAGGAGCGATCAATGGCTCAAAAAACGATGAATAAAACCCAATTGGAATTCTCAGAAGTTCCGATCGCCAAAGCACCGATATCGGTAGAAGCCTATGCCGATGAACTGATGGACGACATCTTTTCCGATGTGGATCGGGTGATCCAGGGACAATCTCGGCTCCCCAAAGAAGCGGTAAAACCGGAATTTGTCTCCCTAAAATCGATTAAAGTCCCTCAAATTATTCTCCCTCCGATGCCACGGGAGGAGGCAGAAGACCCGGACAAATTAAGGGATGCGAGTGTGAAAAAGTCCGCTCCTTCCTTGGATCGGATTCTATTAATTGCGGCGTTTTCCTCATTATTTATTACTCTATTATTATGGTTGGCTACCCGGGGAGGTTTGGGCCGTTTATTTGCCCCGGAACCCGTGGCCGTAGCCCCCGAACCTGTCTTAGATGCTAAGACAAAAGCGGATATTCAATTTTCCAATTATATTCAGCGATCGCTCACCAATATTGAACAACGGAATCAACAAACCGGGCTAGGGTTGCCCCTGTTGCCTCCTCCCGTTGCCAATGCCCCCTTACCGACCTTGCCCGTTCCGGCAACTCCCTCGGTGGCTCCCGTGGCTCCGGCGGTGGATACCAATAACCTCGTCGCCGCGATTAACCGGGTGGCTGGGGCGATTCAGGATGCCTCTAATCAAACCGCCTCTCTGTCTCAACAGGTGATGAATAGCTTGGCCAAGGGACAACAAACTCCGCCCCCGGCTCCGGTTACGGTTCCCGGTGGCAGGGGTTCGGCTTCTGTCCCGCCAGCAGCCCCTCAAGCTACGGCTTCAGCCCCCGCCACAACCCCCAAACCCGCCGCACCCACCCAAGTCACTCCCCCAACCCCTCAAGTTCGGCAGGAAGTCCCAGCAGCAACTATTCCCTTACCTCCCCCACCGGCGGTGACGGAAACCCCCGCCGAACAGCCAACGGCAGTTAATCCAGCCCCCGCAATTGCCCACACCTTGGTGGGGATTTTGGAATTGGGCGATCGTTCCGCGGCTCTGTTTGAAATTAATGGAGTCGCTCGTCGGATTTATGTCGGTGAAACCATTGGCGCCAGTGGTTGGTCACTGGTGGAAGTGGTGAACCAAGAAGCGGTTATTCGTCGGAATGGCGAGGTTAAAACAATCTTTGTGGGACAACAATTCTAAATTGGTGAATCCCTGTGGAGAGACGCGCCGTGGCTCGTCTCTACTGTTGTTTTATATGTGATATTTAATTATGGGTTTATTTGAAGATTTTAGTCGGTTTCTGGAGACTCGTTTAGATGAATTTCTCAAGGATAATCCCCATTTAGAATTGCAAGCGTTAGAAGAACAATTGCGAGAACAAGAGGAGGATACCCTCCGGTTAATTGCTGAGTTGAACCGAGAGGAACAAAGGCTGCAAACTGAAATTTTAGCAGTGGCTCAAGATGTCCAAAAATGGCATAAATGGGTACAAAAAGCACAAGCAGCTAATCGTTTAGATTTAGCAGAGGCGGCTCAAGAACGAGAGGCGGGATTTTTGCGTCAAGGGAATCAACTTTGGGGACAAATGCAAGGGGTGAAAGAGCGGATTCAAAAATCTAAAGAGGTCTATTATCAAGTACAACAACGTCATAAAGAAGTTAAAGTTAAAGCCGCAGAATTAGAAGCGAACCGCGCGAAATCAAAAGCCGAACAAAACCCTCAAAATTCTAGGGAAACCCAAGGTTGGAATCAGAGTAAATCCTATGGGAGTTCTAATGCTTTTAATGATTCCTTAGAAGGGAAATTTAAACAATGGGAAATGGACGAAGAATTAGAACAGTTGAAACGGAATATGGGACGCTAGAATTTTATGCTTCTGAGGTTTCAAAGTTCACTTGTTCATAGAGATCGGTTAAATTGATCGAAAAATCTAGGGCGCTTAATGTTAGAATAGAATCGGCAGACTCATAAAAATTAACTTGCCATTTTCCCGTTTCTGCTTTGACAAATTGCGTCACGGAATATTGATATTGATCGATTAAAATATATTCTTGAAACTCGGGAATAGAACGATAATACTTGAATTTATCTGCGCGATCATAACTTCCAGTTGATTGAGATAGAATTTCTACAATGACTAAGGGATTTAAAACCGTATCTGTGCGATTTTCATGATAAATAACATCGCCTTTAATCACCATTAAATCAGGATAGGTATATAACCGATAATCAGGCATCCATAGACGGACATCGCTGGTAAATACCCGATAATTTTGTTTTCTTAAGGCAAAATATAAATGAGCGGAAAGATTCACTAGAATTTGATTATGATTAGTAGTTCCTCCCGTCATAGGAATAATGTCTCCGTCTCGATATTCATGTTTAAATTCTGCGGTTTCTTCGAGTTTGAAATACTCCTCGGGAGAATAGAGGAGAGGTTTCACTTCCATAACCATATTATTCTCCTACTTAGATCATATCTTTCTATTATATAGCCTATTGTGGCAAAATTTTAATCTCAAGATTAATTTTTTCTTGCCATTCTCTAATATAAACTAACAACCCATACATAAACACAATTACTCCCATCATTTCCATAATTTCTTCTACCATAGCTACTAATGAATAAATCAGAGTTTGTTGATGGTAATAAAACGCCACAACACTCCCGACCATTTCCATAAATAATGCTCCGCCAATATATAAAGAGGCAGCTAAAATGAAATGATAACGGGTTTTTCGGGGCAGATGTAACCAAAATTTCCAATATTTACGCAGGAAAATTACTACTAAAATTGTCCCTGGAATAACCCACATTGAACGTAAAAAAGGCGGTAAATTTAACCCTTTGGCAATATCGGGAATAATTAAAATTTCATGAATGGTAGCTACTTCATCAATAGCAAATAACCAAAAAATAATCGATAACCATTTCCATTGTTGAAAATAACGATATTTTACCGAAGCATGATCATCAGGAGCAGTTAAGGAGTTTTGTTGTTCGATTTCCGCTTGTTTTGCTGAGGCGATCGCCCCTAATAACCAAGCACAAAAGGCTAACATAAATGCACTAAACCAGGTCGGTAAATTCATCTCTCGATCCACATTAAACATCGATGTCCAATCTTTTCGATAGTTAAATCCAAACCGACCAATTTGTACCAAAATACTCGTAAAGGTAAAAAATCCGACTCCCATTGTTAGGCGTTTAGCTAATTTTAAGGGAGACAAGGTTAGAGATAACTGCATTTGAACTTATCCTATTTGATCAATCTCAAATCATAACCCAACTATCGACAATAATATCGTCGATATCGATACCCATTAAACTTAGGTTGAGGACGGGGATCTTGTTGACACCGAAATTGACTAAAATCCGTATTACCTTTTAAATTCACCGCCCATAATTCAAAGGGACGTTGAACTTGAGTTAAAACCATTGTAAAAGTAGGGGAAGGAGTATCTGTTTTTTTTACTAACATAAATTCAGGTAACTTTTCAGCTTTTTGACGCTTAAATTCTAATCCTAATCCCATCAAAGATCGAGTTTCTGCGTGGGTTTGTTGAGTCATAGCAATGATCGCAGATGTTTTAGTTTCATTAATTATATAACTAGCTAAACGATCCGATTGTTGGGATTTTTGAAACCCATAATTCCCTACAACTGTTAACGCACCCAAACACCCCATAATTAAGGTGACAATCACAATTTTTTTTCCGTTAGCTTGTAAAATAGGGGGAAGTGAAACCCAAGAATCATTAAAAGTTTCAGGTTGTTTCCAAATAATTCCTAATGCAGAGCCTAAAATTAAAATAAACACAGGAAAGTAAACAAATTGATATCTCGCCGCCAGGGATACGTCCTTTTGTAATCCATAAATTATAATTAAAAGTAGGGTTAAAATACTAATTAAAATACCGCCAAAAATTTTAGTTTCAAGTTGAGTTTCATAGGATTGAAGATTTAACCTAATGCCTTGAATTATCCTCGGACTTATCCAAACTAAAACCGTCAATAAAATTAATGCTGAAATTGCTGTTACAATTGGAGGAGTTCCTTCAACAGGTAATAGAAATATCTGGGTAATTAACCAGGCAAATAAACGAAATAAAGGCTCTATAAATCCTAATCCTTTAAATTGGGTCGCAATCCATTCTGTTAGTTGATCATTGGGGAGAGCTTTTAAAATTGGAATCCAAACTAATCCACTAATTAATGTTCCGAATATTGCCGCATAAATCCTTAACCAAGATCGGCTAAAAAGTCCTAATTTGTTTCGCCAATCCCTTAACCAAAATCCGGCTACAACCAACCCTTCCGCCCCTAATAACACAATAAAAAAATAGTGACTGGCGATTCCTAATCCATTGACAAGAATCCAACCCATGACTTGAATAATAGATAAGGGTTTTTCTCTCTCTAAAGCTCTAATTGCCTTGACTAAATAGGCTAAAGATGCAATAATAAAAAGTATCGTTATTGTATAGTGGCGTGCCTCCTGTGATAGATAAATTCCGTAGGGAGAAACAGCGATTAACGCGGCAGTAATTTGGGCAAAAATTAAAGATCTAAAGGCAAAATAACTTAAACTAAAGATAGCCGGAATTGATAAAACTCCTAAAATAGAACTGAGAGCGCGCGCCACCGTTAAAGAAACTAATTCTCCATCTATTGAAAATAAATTCATCCAGAAATGATTCAGCAAAAAATATAACGGCGGATGATTACTTTCAGTAAATAAATGATAAATAACATCCGAGGGTTGACTAGCAGTTTCAAACCGCAACGGAGCTAATAAAATATCTGCTGAAATAACTTGATCTAAAGGAATAGTTTTCAGACCATGACCCAAACTAAAGACTAAAGTAGAAACTTCAATACTGGACGCTGACTTATTTCCTAAACCCATAAACCTCAATACAATTCCCAGTCCCACCCAAAACAACAGTAAACCCGGATGAAACCATCGGTGATTAACAATTTTAAGCACTTAAAACAATCCTCACAAAAAGTAAACCTATTATAAACAGGACTTACGCATCACCACTATCCATAGTAGGGGTAATTCATGAATTACCCCTACATTTAGGGTAAAATCCCCAAATTTGCGTAAGTCCTGATAAAAACAAATAATCCCCTAAAACCGTCTTTCTAACTTCAAACATTGACCCGGAGTTAACTTTCTAATTTCATCGGTTAAATCTAACCAAGGTTGTAATTGTGCCCGTTGAAAAGTGCGACTTAGGGGAATATCCATAGCGGTTTGATCACAACCTATTCCCACGGAAATCACCCCGCGCCAAGAATCAGCATATAATTCATCAATAATCTGCCATTGATTTTTTTCCCAACGAAATCGCCGGGTAAATCTAAAAGGTGAATCTTGTTTTCCTCTAACAATTTCAGCAGGATTTAACCTTTGAATTTGTTTGGAGAAAAACTTACCCAATAATAACATTAAAACTCGCATAAAAACCAATTTTAAGGAAGATAATTGATTAGATTTAACCCAACTTAATCCGCCTTCAATTAAAATTTCATCCTGTTCGACATGAATGGTATAATCACTCATTAAATGGGCTACAGCATTTTTAATTTGACGACCCTGACGAACTTGTAGGGAAAAATGAGTATCCGATAAAATCAGTTTATTTTCTCTAAATAACTTAAAAACTCCCCCTTTATTTAAAGCCACATATAATTCCACATGGGGACGACGTTTAATTAAAATTTCCGCTTCCTTTAACCAAATACTCGCCACATCTCGCGCCACAGGTTGGGGTCTTCCCGGGACAAAATCTCGCCAAGCTAGTAAATAATTCCAAACCTGATTTCCCAGGGAATAATCATCGCTATAACAAACGGATAAACCATTTTTAATTCCCAGTAAAAATCGGTCATTAATTCTCAACGCATCGGGTAGCCATTCCCCCACTAATTCAAACCCATAGGGAAAAAATTGATAGGTATTCAAACTCCCATATTCCCCGCCATACGACCCATCAGGATGGATAAAATACGTTACTAATTCTACCGCTTTGATTAAAGATTCTTTCAACCGTAAATCCGATCTCAAATCATCTAATTGAGCTAAAAAAGAAATCGTTAAGCTATGATAACCGGGATCAAAAGTATCACTTTCTTTAAACCATCCCTCTTGACTTTGTAAAGATAATAACTTTTCTAAACGAGAGGCTTTAATTCGATGCCATTTAGAGGTTTGTAACATTTGACCCAAACGTTCTAAACACAAAAGAATGAGAGCTTCTTGACTCGCACTCTGACTCAATCTACAATGGGCTAAACCCTGGGCTTGACGTTCAAAACCTTGTAAGGCTTCGTAATTCATTAAACCCAATAAATGATAACTTTCTAAACTCGCAAATAAGGAAAAAGCTGTGGCTCTAGCAGAATGTTCTAGGGGTGAATTTTCATCACAAAAACTATTAATATGAACACTATCAACATTATAAATAATCCCCGCCTCTACCCAGTTTTTAATGGCAGGTTGTTGATAATAGGGATTATCAGCAATGGGTAAATCATAAACTAAAGCCAAAGGTAACACTAATTCTTGCATTCTACCATTGGCAAAATCTTTAGTTTTATAATGCCAAAAATTCCGATCAAAACAACCATAGGTTGGACTATGGGGATTTCGATCCAATAGGGTTAAAATTTTAGGAATTTGAGCTAAGGCTTCACGGGCAAATAAATCTTTACTCACAGTTAATAGCGATTATTCGTTGCACCAAACAAATCATCGCTATTGTACCAAAAAAGGTGCGATCGCTATTTGATTTCCGGGTTTACCGGGTCTGCCCGGGTGAGTCCTTACAACGTCTTGATATTCTTGATGTCTTTAGGGTTAAATATTAAGCTGATTAGCAAAAATAAATTGTCAGAGTATCATTAACTTGATCATCCTTCCCGATGTTATCTCCTGCAAAAACTGAAGAATCTCAATTATTTGTATTCCCAGTCATTCCTTTAATTTTATAGCGGAATGACTGAGTTACTAATTTAAGCAGCTTGTCGTTCTTCCTGATCAAAACCGTGTAGGATGGGTTCCGGGCCGAATTTAGAAGTCACTCTGAGCAAACGGGGAATTTCAAAACTATTATAAACCCGGAACTCACTTTGAATAGTTGCTTCTGCGGTTCTAACAGCTTGGTTTAAAACCAAAGAACCATCGGGGTCAGAAACAGAACGATGGAAGGTTCCGGGGGGAATTCTCAAAATATGACGGTTAGCATCTAACCTAACAATATGATAGGGATCTTTCCAAGCAAAATTAACTAAATAAAAGGTACGTCCCCCACTCACCGCTAACAAATTATCTTCTTGATGGGGATGAAGATAAAATTGCCAATATCCAGTTTCCGTATTATTCGGACTAATGGCTGGCCCCTCATGGAATACTAAATCACGGGCGTTTGAATTGGCAATAGTAATATCAAAAAAACGGACACTGGGGGTATCACGGAATTTATGAAAGGGGATTAATTCAAACATACAGATTTTGTTTAGAGGATTCGTTTTTTGTGGGTTATCCCTAGCTTAGTCACACTTGTTCAAACAATCAAAACCCATTGAGCATAATTTCCATGCGGAAACCGAATAGATGGCGCGAGCAGGAGAGGGGGAATTTTTAAGGTAAAATGTAGTGAGTCCTTTAGGACTCTCTCTCAGAAAGCCCTGAAGGGCTTACTACGGTTTGGAATTGGAGGCAGTCCGACGGTTTATACTCGTCCCTTAGCTCGACTCATTGAGCAATTACAGCATTTACCCGGTGTGGGGCCAAAAACCGCCCAACGCCTAGCGCTTCATATTATTAAGCGTCCCGATGAAGACGTGCAAGCCTTAGCCCAGGCGTTATTGGATGCGAAACAGCAAGTCGGTTTTTGTCAGGTTTGTTTTCATCTTTCGGCTGAACCCGTTTGTGATATTTGTCGTCACCCCCAACGCGACCCCGATACAATTTGTGTGGTCTCCGACTCCCGGGATGTCATCGCTTTGGAAAAAACCCGGGAATATAAGGGCAAATATCATGTTTTGGGGGGTGTCATTTCCCCCATGGATGGGGTGGGGCCAGAACAATTAACCATTCAACCCCTAGTGCGGCGGGTAAGTCAACAACAGATTAAAGAAGTGATTATTGCCATTAGTCCCAGTATTGAGGGGGAAACCACGACCTTATATATCGGTCAACTGTTAAGACCTTTTACCAGAGTCACTCGAATTGCCTTTGGTTTACCGATGGGTGGCGAGTTAGAATATGCCGATGAAATTACCTTAGCCCGGGCGTTAGAAGGGCGGCGAGAGTTAGATTAAAATACCCACCCGCCCAGAAATCGGGTTTTTGCCTAAGTTATAGATTAGTTGCGATCGCTACATTCCCTCAAATGGCTGTCCAAATTTTTATCCGTTAGGACTTACGCAGAATACCCCATTATACACCATCTGTAGGGGCGAACGGCCTAGATATGGTTGTTTTGCGTAAGTCCTGTCCGTTTCAAATCTGCCTATTTAGTAAAACCCGTGGTCTATAATAAGTTGAAAATTGCGTAAATACTCTAAATAAAAATGATTAAAAAAACGGGTTCGGGTTGTCTTTTATTGATATCGCTGTCATTTTTTAGCTTGATTTTGGGGATAGACAGTGTTCGAGCCGATAATGATCGAGACGCAACCCCGGAGGAAATTGCTAGAATTAAACAGGTTTTGGCAGGTCAGGGGTGTTCATTCAATGATGATAATGATGTGGATTTTGAATTAAATCGCAATCGTTATGAAGTCGATGACGTGATTTGTTCCGACGGAAAGAGTTATGAGATTTACCTTGATCAAAACTTTAATATCATTTCCAAGCGTCAAGATGATTGAGGGTTGAAACATTAATGCCATAATCTGAAAGCCCTGAAGGGCTTACTAAGGTTTGTAGTGAGTCCTTTAGGACTCTGAAAGCACTGAAGGGCTTACTACGGTATAAAT
>DATNRE010000749.1:0-4291 GCA_036703685.1 Candidatus Obscuribacterales bacterium | reverse complement strand
TCGCCTAATGAGCTACATTGAAAAATCCATTGAACAGGGAACCCAATGGGTCGTCTTTGAACCCAACGATGAAGACCTCTGGCAACGGGTTAAACGCACCCTCGGCAATTTCCTCGACTCCCTTTGGCGACAAGGTGCTCTAGTGGGCGGCAGTCCGGCTCAAGCCTACTATGTCAAGTGTGATGAAGAAATTAATACCCCACAAACGATGCTCCTAGGCCGTTTGTACGTTGAAGTCGGTGTGGCTCCCGTCCGCCCTGCTGAATTTGTGATCTTCCGCATGAGTCAGATCACCGGCGATGAAAACGAAGAAGAAGGTAACGAATTCATTTAGATATAGCGCTACGCGCAAGGGAACAGGGAACACCGGATCTGGGAACAGGGAACAGGGAACAGGGAACAGTAAGAATTGAAAGGGTTTCAGGATTTAGAAATGTCCTAACTGTAATGCGTAGCGCTATACAAGCTGGGTTTGGGGCATTAAGGTCTGCACAGCAACTATTCTTCCCCCTTCCCCATTACCCATTACCCATTACCCATTACCCCTTACCCCTTACCCATTACCTATTACCCATTACCCATTCGTAATTTGCACACTCAAAACTTATAAAAGGAATAAAAACATGGTCGGAGTTGTTACTACTGTTGCGTCTCGATTTTATGTGGAGTTTGACGGAATTACTCAGGCTCAAATTAAAAGTATGGCTCAAATTTCCTATGAAGGTAAAGTTACAGGAAATGCTAAACCCATAGGTTCATCAAAAGGCGGAATTCATGACCGACAAACCACCTCTGGCGGTTACGATTCTAACCCTGCTATGACCATTGAAGTTTACCTGTGCGATTCCCCCCAGGGTGCGAGCGCCCAAATGTACAAATGGTTTCAAGAATGCTTACCCGTTAGTGAGGGTGGTAACGGCAACTGGTCAAATAACCGTAAAAGTGGCTCAGTTGTTGTTTATGATCCCAACGGCAGAGAAATCCTCCGGTGGAATTTAGAACGCGCTTGGCCGAAAAAATACTCCATTGCCGATGCGGACGTCACAGGTCAAGATCTCGCAGTAGAAACCTATGAACTGGTAGCTGAACGAATTAATAAAGTCAAATCCGTTAGTGGTGGGGCTGTTACCTATGGTGGTCGGTGATCTACCCCCCCGATAAATCGGGGGACAGGAGCAACACTTAGTTAAAACAGAATCAATCTAACTATTAATCAGGAGGAATATTTAAAATGACAGCAGCAACTCAGAGAGGCTTGATGGAATACCTGACGGTTTCTCGCTTCTACTTAGAAATTAATAATAATACAAGGTTACTGATTTCCAAAGCCAGTGGACTCTCAATTACTATTGATCCAGCCTCTGAGGGCAAACCCATCGGAACCCGCAAGGGCATGGCTACGGATACACAAACCACTCCCGCCACCGTCAGTTATCAAAATATTACCCTGGAGTTTGTAACCGCAATTGACAACGATATTCTCTTGCAATGGTATGTGGATTCACACCCCCAAGCCATGGGAGGAGGCGGTCGGCAAACTATGGCTCGGCGTTACGAAGCTTCCCTGGTTTTCTACAAACAAAATGGTTCAGAAGGTGCCCGATGGAATATTAAAGATGCTATTCCCGCTAAATACAAAACCACTCAGGTAAAAGCTGATAGTGCTGATATTTTTAAAGAAACCATTGAAGTTGCCCACGCTGGGATGATTCGGGTTCCGGTCGGAACAACGAAACTCTAACCCGGTGTTGAGGGTTGGCAGATGGGCCGTTGGCGGTTAATCATTCAGGAATACACGCAAAACAACCATATCTAGTAGGGGCGAACAGCCGTTCGCCCCTACAGATGGTGTATAATGGGGTATTCTGCGTAAGTCCTATCGTTGATAGTTAACCGTCAACCATTAACTATTCACCAAGCATAAACCTGACTTGAGATGCAAATTAATCAAGACCAATTAAAACAAAATTTATCAGAGATTCTTACCATTGCTCGATTTTATGTTGAGCTAAAACTGAATGGAAGCAGCGATCCTGTTGATGCTTGTTTTATGGAATGTAAAGGGTTTAAATATACCCAAAGTTTAATAGAATTAGCTGAAGTTTTTCCCCAACCTTGGGGTGCAGCTAAACGGGGACGAGTCCTAAGAACAAAAATGCCGGGAAATGAGAAAGTTAATAATATTAATTTACGTCGGGGTCTAAGTGCATCAACCACCCTATGGAAGTGGATTGAAAATGTGCAAGCAGGTCAATGGGCAACTCAAAGTTATGATGGTTCCTTAGTCATCTATCGCCAAAGTAGTGAAGAAGGCGCTCGGTTTAACTTTAAAGGAGCTTGGCCTGTTTCCTACACCGTTGCTGATAGTATTGTTTCTGGCTCAGATCTTGCTTTTGAGGAGTTAGAATTAGCCGTGGAAAGCTTTCAGCGAGTTCCTAACCTTCCCAAATCCTTGTCATGATCCAAACTGAATTTGAGTTTACCCTACCCAAAGGATACCTAGATGAACAGGGGGATTGTCACCGTCAGGGTGTAATGCGATTATCCAGGGCTATTGATGAAATTGTTCCCATGCGCGATCCCAGAGTTAAATCAAATCCAGCCTATGCAACCGTAATTATTCTCTCTCGTGTTATTACTCAGCTAGGCACTTTGGAGGAAATTTCACCCATGGTCATTGAAAATCTATTCGCCTCCGATTTAAGCTATTTACAAAAGTTTTATCGCCACATTAACGAATTAGAGGAAGATCAACCTGACCCTCCTCCTGCATCCCCAGTTTATGATCAACCTGAATACCCCTGAATTAACAATGTTTGATGGAAAATCATTCTCCGATCACCTTTAGTTTTTCCCTACCCATTGGGTTACTCGACACCCAAGACAGACGACACCGGGACGGAAAAATGCGTTTAGCCACAGGCCAAGACGAATTGTATCAGACCGACCCCCGCAGCTTGGAAAATCAAGCCTATGGCACTCTGATCTTGCTTTCACGGGTGATTGTCCAGTTAGGGGAATTATCCCCCGTTACCCCGGAAGATTTAGAAGGACTGTTTCTCACCGACTGGCAATATTTACAGGACGTTTACAACGCCATTAACCCCCCAGAATCAGGGATTTTTACCACGGGGGAGTTATAGGCTACCCCCAAGAGGAGTTATATCGGGAGGTAGCCTTTATTGCATTTCACTTTCACTGGTCACGGGAGGAAATTCTGAATTTAGACCATCGAGAAAGACAGCGTTGGGTTCAGGAAATCGCCTATTTAGTTAATTCCTAGTCCTAATCAATTTTATTGATACAATTAATGAAAATATAGCCCACCTTGGTCAATATCTTAAGCTGTAAGCAATGGGGTCTGACGATGAAAGTACGACTGAAAAAACAGAATCCCCATCAAGTAGGATCGGTCAATCCCACTGCAATTCAAGCGAAATCCCTCACAGATATTCGCCCAATAGACAACCCCCTGGCAGCCCCACAAAAACCCCAAACCGAAGATATAAACCATGATCAAATACAGAAAAAACAGGGCTTTAATTTCGCAGAAATCCCCATTTTTGCAGGTGGAGCCGAAGCAGCAGCACCCAGAATACAGCCCAAATTTTTCGCTCACCCTGAAAATATAACGCAGCAAAGCAATATTCCCACCATTCAACGCCAACTCACCCCAGACCAAATCAAACACGCTAACCGGATTCGGAAAGCCAGAGGACTCGAGCCTCTTCCTCTGGAAGTAGCCAAGCAACTCAATAACGTAGAAGAAGCAACCCAGCCTAACCCGGTCGCCGATCAACAACTGGCCCAAGAAGCACCTCATCAATCCGATGCAAAACGGTCAGACTCTAACTTCCAAGTTGTTCAGGATTATTCATGGATTAAATCAACCCTGAAAGAATTGAAAAGCTGGGATAAAGTTAAAGAAAAATTTAGTAGAAATCAGCAAACCATGTGGAAATTGTTTGATTTTCGCCAATGGTATGTTGATTCATTAATTAGTATTCTTCGTGACACCTATCCAGGTTTAATTGCTAAATCCGTCGGAAGTGCAGATCCAACCTCAGATTACGATATTACAATTTCTACGCCCGGTTCAGGAAAAGATGTAGAAGCTATTAAATGGTTTAATGCTCAAGTTCGTAAAGAATTCGGCGTTGAACCGGGGACAATATTTGATACTAACTTGTATGCAAAAGATTATCTAAAAGTTGAAGAAAATATCGATAATGCAGCAAAAGCAGAGCAAAAATCTGATCAAGACCTTGACCAACCGAATCGCGGATTTAGT
>DATNRE010000748.1:0-4724 GCA_036703685.1 Candidatus Obscuribacterales bacterium | reverse complement strand
GTTTTTCGTCGAGTTTTTCAATCAGGGTTTCTTTCTTTTTTATGAGTTCGTCTATTTGTTTGGTTTTATAGTCGAGAAATTGAGCTATTTTTTGTTGTTCGTGTAGTGGGGGTAAGGGTAAAGCCAAAGCACCTACTTTTTCACTTGTTAAATGAGCAATTGTAGATTTATTACATAAAATATCAAACCATCCTGTATCTGCAATATGTCGCATTAAATAATTAAGATACTCGACACTTGATTGCTTTAATGGTCGCACTCTATGTAAAGCATTTTGAATAATACAATCTTCTTGTAATTCCTTTAATAAAGCAGTTCTTCCAACTTCTCCACCTTCACAAATCAAAAGGTCGCCATTTTTTACATAATATTTTTCTCTATCTCTTGGTGAAGCCCACATTTTGGGAAGTTCATAAGTGTCAACTTTATCCCATCGAACGTTAATAGCTTTTAAATAATAAATTTCATCATCATTAAGAGATTGAGGTTCATTTTGAAGCATTTTTCCTAATTGAATATCAAAATAATATCTAAAAACACTTCTTATCCAATGTTCAGGAATATCGCCCAACCACTCAACCCCAGAATCTTTATACTGTTGATAACCCTGATAATTACCCATTATTCTCCTTCCCAGTCTTCAATTGTTAATGCTTCAATTCTGCTAAATTCTCTCACATTATGAGTTACTAATATTAAATTATTGGCTAAAGCAATATTTGTATCTAGTAAATAAATCAAAGAATTATTACTCATCGAACACTCCAATTAAATCATCATCATCCTCCTCATAAATTCCCAGGTCATCCTCGACATACTCAATATCAGCACAAGCGCCACTTAAATTCAGTATCCCCTGAGAATGAAGCATATTTTTTTGCTGTAAAAATTCCTTAAAATCAGTCTCAGAAAAAAAGTTAAGCATATCTTTCATCTCATTAAAATCAATCAAGCCATCTTTAAAAGCATCTAATACAAGACTAGCCAAGATTTTTTGGGATAAATTACCCCATTCCTGCGGTATTTTATCTGTTAAATTATCGGGTAAATCAATTGTAATTTGCATAGTTTGGATATCTCCTAACTCTATATTTCTATTTTACTTCTAAAAACTCCACTTGTTCCACTTCTTGACGTAATTCCTCTAAAGTCTGGGAATCGTCAAAAAGACAAATCCCCCATTTTTTCATCATTTCTATTACCTCCAAACGAGAAACACCCAGAATTTTACCCGCCCTTCCACTGCTAATTTCTCCTACCTCTAATAACGTCATCACATAACCTTCCTTCGCTTTTTGTAAAGCCTTTTGTCGCACTTCATCTGAAAGCTGAATACTTTCTAACTGCTCATCTAAAATTACTAACGACATTACCAAAATCCCCTAACTCTATATTTTTATTTTAGCGATTAGAAATCGCGTCTACACAGACCAAACCCACCTTCGTGGGTTCAAAATCTTTGATTTTTCATCAGTCCACGCAGGTGGACTTCGCTTGTGTAGTAGCGAATTATATTCGCCGAAAACTACACAGACTGATACTGAAACCTAGACGGTTAACTCTTTTCCTCCCTGTTCCCTGTTCCCTGTTCCCTGTTCCCTGCTATAGCGAATTATATTCGCCGAAAACCTTTCTTAGTATAACCTAAACCACCTCCGCTAACATCGCCATAATATCCGACTCTAAAGCCTTAATATCATCCTCAATCACATCTAACCCCCGGGGCGGCTGATAGACATAAAAATGCCGATTTAAGGGGATTTCATACCCTACCTTAGTCTTATCAAAATCAATCCAAGCATCAGGAACATGGGGTAAAACTTCCTTTTCTAAATACTCCTGACAATGCTCTTTTACTAACTTAACTAACCCATCTACATTCCCATCTTTGCCATAATCTAATGGTAAAGGTAAGGCAATATTATTCGGCAAAGGGACAATTTCCGTATCTCGTAAATTACTATCGGGTTCGGGATTTCCCTTACTATCTCTACAGATTTCCGCCTCTGGGTCTGCTACTCCTAATGCGGCTAAAATTGCTTTTTTTACTGGGGCTTTTAAATTTAATCCGGCTTTTTTTAAGACCTGATTTAAGTCTTTTTCAAAGTTATCCCGGGATAGATAAAGTTTATTTTGATCTATTTTCTGTAAAGCCTCAATAATCAAATTTTGGATATTTTCCCCCATCTCAATTTCTAACTGTTGTACCTTTTCATCTTTGCGCTTTTTAGTGGTAGCTAAATTCTGAAAAGCCGACTGTTCGCTAAGTAAAGCTAAACGCTCTGGGCTGACTTGAAAATTTAATCTTAATGGCCGTTCTACGGTAATCTTTAAAAATCCAAAATCCTGATTATCAAAAATCTTAGAACAAATGGGTTTTTCTATTTTACCATCATTTTTAATTTCACTGATTCCATTCTGTTGAAAATCCCCATAGAGTCGCACCAGTTCGGTAATATGTTCCGGGGATAACTCATTGCGCTTATTCCCTAAACTCTTTTTCATCTTTTGGTAATGGTGAGTTCCATCAATAAGCTGTACTTTCCCCCGACGATGTAGGGCTTTTTTGTTAGTAACTAACCAAATATAAGTAAAAATTCCGGTGTTATAAAACATCTGGTCGGGTAAGGCAATTACCGAATCTAACCAGTCATTTTCAATAATCCACCGCCGGATATTACTTTCTCCGCTTCCGGCGTCTCCGGTAAACAATGGAGAACCATTAAATACGATCGCAATTCGTGAACCATCACCGCCATTTTCCGGGGGTTGGTGCATCTTTGAAATCATGTGTTGGAGAAACAATAATGAACCATCATTAATCCTTGGTAAACCCGCCCCAAACCGACCTTTAAACCCTAAATTTTTATACTCATCTTCAATAAAATCCTGTTCCGGTTTCCACTCCACACCAAAGGGAGGATTGGCAAACATATAATGGAATTGTTTATCGGGGTGTCCGTCCTGGGGTAGGAAATTATTACTTTTAGTTTTAGTGTTTTTAACTCCTAATGTGTCCCCATAAATAATATGATCAATCGGTTCATCTTTAATTAATAAATCAGAACAACAAATAGCATAGGATTCGGGATTATATTCTTGACCAAATAGCCCTAAATTCGCTGCGGGGTTTTGGTTTTTAATATGTTCTTCCGACACCGAAAGCATTCCCCCTGTGCCTAATGTGGGGTCATAGATGGAGCGATAAATCCCTTGTTTGAAAACATCAATTTCGTCACAGAAAACCAAATTCACCATCAGGCGAATTACTTCCCGGGGGGTAAAGTGATCTCCGGCTTCTTCGTTAGCTTGTTCGTTAAATTTTCTCACCAATTCTTCAAATAGATAACCCATTTGTAGGTTGGAAAGTTTAGCGGGAGATAGGTCTACTTCGGGTTTACAAAGTTCTTGAATAATCAAAAATAACCGATTACTTTCATCAAGTTTTTGAATCTCGCTTTCAAAATCAAACTTTTCAAAAATATCCCGGGCTCTAGGGGAAAAACCATTGATATAATTAATTAAATTACTAGCAATACCATCGGGATCATTTAATAATTTAGGAAAGGTAAATTCACTGGTATTATATAAAAACTGTTGACGCTCTCCCCCCAGGGCGACTTTTGCGATCGCTTTTTCCAAAGCCTCACCCGTTATCTTATTTTCTTTATCATATTTTACCTTAGCTTCTATTACCGCTTGTTTAGTGGGTTCTAAAACCGCATCCAAGCGACGTAAAACAATTAAAGGTAACATCACCCGACGATATTGGGGCGGGCGATAAGGGCCCCGAAGTTTATCGGCAATACTCCAAATAAAACCAATTAAATCTTGATGGGAATTTTCTGTATTTGTTAACATATAGGAGAGGGAACAGGGAACAGGGAACAGGGAACAGGGAACAGGGAACAGGGAACAGGGGAATTAGGAAAACCCGGTAATACTTCTGGTTGTTTTGTATGAGTATTAAAATATTACAACCTGGGCGGGGGTTGGTCTATTTATTCTGATTTATTGGCCGCCAATTGCCTAGGGGTCTGAGTTTTTGAGCAAAGATTTTTTCAAATAGCCCCGTTTTCCGCTAAGATCAAAGGGCTAAAATTCTACGGTTATTATGTCTTGGGGGAAACTCTTACAGCCTGATTTAGTCCTTGGGGATTGCGTTTTGCATTTGACACCGGAGTTATTGCAACGACATGGGATTAGGGGCATGGTGCTAGATGTGGATGAAACCTTAGTCCCGATTACAGAAAAGTCGGTTTCTGAAGATCTCAAAGGTTGGATCGATACCTTCAAACCCGATCTGAGTCTATGGTTGGTCAGTAATAATGTGAGTCAAACTCGCATTAGCAATATTGCCGAAACCTTGGATTTACCTTATATTAACAGCGCGGCTAAACCCTCCCGACGGAAACTCAAGCGGGCGGTGGAGGCCATGGATTTACCGGTTGAACAGGTGGCGATGGTGGGCGATCGCTTATTTACCGATGTATTGGCGGGAAACCGTTTAGGAATGTTTACGATTTTGGTGGAACCGATGGTTGATCCAGAAATGACACCTTCATTTAATTCTGTGCGTAATTTTGAGGTTTTGCTCTCTAAAATGTTAGGAGCATCTTTACACTAATTGCCATGGAAAACCCCTATATGTACCGGCGAGCGAGGAGGCTCGCATTGTTTTTTTCCAATAAGGACGGTAAAAACCAGGGTAGGCGATCGCCAAG
>DATNRE010000747.1:0-7019 GCA_036703685.1 Candidatus Obscuribacterales bacterium | reverse complement strand
GATTAAGTCAAAATTGGGGGAGTTTTAAAGGAGGGTGTTAGGAAATATAACAATCTTAAATAGGTTGTAACACTTTAATACTGATATGAAACAAACAGAATTATTATCCGGTGTTCCCTATTCCCTATTCCCTATTCCCTGTTCCCTGTTCCCTGTTCCCTGTTCCCTGTTTGCTATATAATTAATTAGAGAATAGAACAACGGTTAAAGTAAAGGCAAAACCATGAATAAAACCCCTAGAATTTTTATTCCTCCAGAAGTGAGAACCTATGTATTTGGACGGGACAATTATCAATGTAAAAGTTGTGGTAAAACACAAAATGAAGCCCAATTAACTATTGATCATATTATCCCCTTGGCTAAAGGAGGATCTAACGATATTAGTAATTTACAAACCTTGTGTTTTCAGTGTAATCGAAACAAAAAAGCCGATATTGATCCCCGTTTTAAACGCAACTTCTCTAATTGAAAATTGATCCCGAAAATGATAAGATAGTAGGTGCAGACAACCCAAGTCAGGATTTTAACTGTAAACATGATAAATCCGCTTAGAAAAAAACTGCACTACTTAGTGGATCAAATCTCCGAAGAAGACTTAGGAAAAGCATGGAAATCCTTGCAAACCCTAATTTATGATACCTATATGCTCAAGGCCATTCAAGAAGCTAAGGAAAGCCTCAGACCCGGAGACTCCTTAACCTATGATGAAGCCTTACAGATGCTGAATTTTGAGTATAATCGATCAACAACTACCCATCCAGAACATCCGACCTATCGTCCCATGCCCAAAGTGAATGAGTAAATAAATAACCCTGTTGTGACTCTCGATGTTCGCTATGGTCGTTCTTTTGTCCATGACCTGATGAACTTAGAAGCATCAGCTTATTCTAGGGTCTATCATTTTGTGTTTGTCGAATTTAAAGAGGTTAAAAACCTCAAAGATTTACCTGAACTTAAAGCTTTAGGTTCCAGTGCTATTTTTTATCGATTTACTTTAGAAAATCATTTAATCGGAATTGAAGTCACCGGTCAAATTGTGAAATTTGTCCGTATTTTGCCCAAACCCCATCTATGAGAGTAGGAGGATTCTTGATTCAAGGGTATGCACCCATTTCTTTGATAAGATGGGTAACACCTGATCTGTTCATCTGGGAGTAGAGAATCGCATGAGTCGGGGAGATGGTCGAAAGCTGAAACTCATGGTCGTCGATGACGAACCAGACAACTTAGATTTGTTGTTTCGGACATTTCGCCGGGACTTCCAAGTGTTCAAGGCCGACAGCGCCCTCAAAGCTCTGCAAATTCTCGACGACGAGGGTGAAATGGCTGTGATTATTTCCGATCAACGAATGCCAGAAATGAACGGAACCGAATTTCTCGGTAAAACCGTTGAACGTTTTCCAGACACCATTCGGATTCTGTTAACCGGATATACGGATGTTGAAGATCTGGTGGAAGCGATTAACTCTGGCCAAGTTTTCAAATACATCACCAAACCTTGGAATCCCGAAGAACTCAAGTCTGTAATTCAACAGGCTTCGGAAACATACAAATTCTTCAAACAAAGGACAAACACCCTGCGGCGCGCCCTGCGGCGGGAATCTCTCTATAACGATGTGGTCAGCGCCCTGCGAGAGTCCCTAGACTACTCCAGTATGCTCCAGACCATTGTTCGCACCCTGGGAGAAACCTTTAATGCCACGGGCTGCTGTATTCGCTCTGTCGAAGGGGGGAAACTGTCTTCTCAAAGTTTTTCCTATGGGGGAGAAGCAGAGAATGTTCAAACCTGGTTATCTCAACTAGAAACCCCCATGCAAGGGGTCTTAGAAAGTCGAGAAACTCAAATTCAAGAGGGCGAAAATAACCCCAACCCAGTCAGTCAAATCATTTTGCCCCTGACCTATCAACATGATTTACTAGCGGTTTTAGCCATTTATCAAGCAAACAGTCCCTCTCCTTGGTCAGAGGATGATATTCAACTGTTGGAAACGGTTTCCGAACAAGCCTCTTTAGCGCTGTCCCAGGCCAAACTCTATCAACGCACGTTAGAGTTAGCCGAACAGATGCAAAATGAACTCAAAGTCGCCAGCCAAATTCAAAATAATCTCCTGCGCCAAAGTTGGCCAGAGTTTGAGACCCTGCGGGTACAAGCCTGTTGCCATCCAGCCCGGGAGGTGGGGGGAGATTTCTTTGAAGTCTTTATGCACCCCCAAGGAGATATTTGGGTGGGTTTGGGGGATGTATCGGGTAAAGGAGTTCCGGCCGCCCTATTTATGGCTAGTGCTATTTCCGTCATGCGTCGGGAGCTTTCCGTGGAAACTTCCCCAGAACCCGATCAAGTCATGCAAAATCTGAATAGCATTTTATCCGATGATTTAGTCAGTAATAATCACTTTATTACGATGGTTGTGGCTCGTTACACGCCCTCTACGGGACATTTAGCCTATGCCAACGCCGGACATATTTATCCGTTGGTTTGGTCAAGGCTAGAGAACAACCTGGGAGAAAATCACCCCCATCCATCTGTTCCCGTCGAACCCTTGTTTCTCAAGACCCGTGGGATTCCTTTAGGAATTCTTCCCGTCTGGAGGGGCAAAGGAGACAGTCTTACCCTGAATCCGGGTGATATCTTCTTAGTCACCAGTGATGGGATTACCGAAGCTACAGTGGTGCAAGAAACAACCGATGGCAGTCCCGCCATTCGTTCAATGTTGCAACAGGAGGGACTTTGGAAGTTACTCCAACAGCAAGAAAAACTAAATTTAGATGGCTTATTAGCCGCTATCCGAGAACATAATCCCGTTCAGGAAGATGATCAGACTATACTCTCTCTGGAGGTTTTGTTGACCGATGAAAACTGAGCTTCAAGTGCCAAGCGATATTAGGTTTTTAACCATCGTTGAAAACTGGTTATTGAGCAGTTTGGAAGTCGAACTAGGAGATCATGTGGATTGGCCCCGTCAGTCGAATCGGTTTCGCCTTGTCCTTGCAGAAGCTTACTCCAACGTCATCCGTCATGCTCACCGCGATAAACCCCATCTTCCTGTGATGGTTCGTTTAGAATTACAAGAACGAGATATTTCCTTAGAAATTTGGGATCACGGTACTGGTTATGAAATCGATAACTATAATCCGCCTAAACCAGAAGATAAACAAGAAAATGGTTATGGTTGGTTAATTATGAATCGATTAATGGATCGGGTGGATTATTCTTTACAAATTGAAGGCGGCAATTGTTTGAAATTACAAGCCAGTTTACCCGATAAAACCCCTAAAGCCTAGGCACATTCAATACAAACAGGAGACAGGAGGAATGGTAAATTTTCTCCTTCTGTGTCCCCGTTAGTTTTTTTTAAATAAATCAGGACTTACGCACAAGACCAAAGAAACCGGGTTTCTAGCCCTAATTTTGCGGATGAAATCGAGATTTCTCGTTCAGAAACCCGGTTTCTGCGTAAGCGCTATAAATATTAATTACCCCATCAAAACCCCTTTCCCTTTCTTTGTGTCTTCGTGTCTTTGTGGTTCCTTATTGTATCTATGAATTCACCAATTAACACCAATCTAGTTAAACAAAAAGCCCTAGATTTGGGATTTCATCAAGTTGGTATTGCAGCTATCACTGAAACCGAAGAAAACCGTCAACATCTGCAATCTTGGTTAGATCAAGGATATGCGGCGGATATGGCATGGATGAATAGCCCCAAACGCCAAAATATTCGTCAGTTAATGCCAGAAGTGGCATCGGTTATTTGTGTTACACTTAACTATTATACCCCCGATCAAAAACCAGAAAATCCCGAATTGGGCAAAATTTCCCGTTACGCTCGGGGACGAGATTATCACAGGGTTTTACATAAAAAATTAAAGACTTTTTCCGAATGGTTACAACAACAAGCACCCGGAATTCAAGCCCGATATTATGCCGATACCGGGCCAATTCAAGATAAAGTTTGGGCTCAAAAAGCCGGAATAGGATGGATTTCTAAAAATAGTAATCTGATTACCACAAAATACGGATCTTGGGTCTTTTTAGGGGAAATTTTAACCAATTTAACCCTCACTCCCGATCCTCCCCATACTCAACATTGTGGCACTTGTAGCCGATGTTTAGAAGCCTGTCCCACGGGCGCAATTACTCAACCCTTTGTCGTCGATGCTAACCGTTGTATTGCCTATCATACCATCGAAAATCGGGCAGAAACCTTACCGGAAAATATTAGCAAAAATTTAAACGGTTGGGTCGCCGGATGTGATATTTGTCAAGAAGTTTGCCCTTGGAATCAACGTTTTTCCCAGGAAACAGACGTTATAGAATTTCAACCCTATCCTGAAAATATTGCTCCTAAATTAACCGAATTAGCCGAACTTTCTGAAACCGAATGGGATCAACGATTTCGCGCGTCTGCTCTACGACGTATTAAGCCGCAAATGTGGCGTCGAAATGCGCGAGCCAATTTAGACTATAGCAGGGAACAGGGAATAGGGAACAGGGAACAGGGAGGAAAAGACTTCACCGTCTAGCTTTTAGCGTCACTCTTTGTCCTAATAGGTCTGGCGACTGCTATATTAAGAAATAAGACGGTTTTTTGGTGGCTAATTATATAGCAATCCTAAATAGGTTGTAACATTTCAATACTGACATGAAACAGTCAAAAGTCTTACCCCAGATCCGGTGTTCCCTGTTCCCTGTTCCCTGTTCCCTTTTGATCAACAATTTTGAACACAACTCAAATAGGATTGCTATATCAGTTTAGTTCGGTTTAGAAGTTAAAAAAGATTGATAGTTTTTAACGGCTTCGGGTTCAGAGGGAACAGCTTTTTTCATTAAAATTACCCCATCTCTAAAATCAATAATCCCGTATTCTTGATTAGCTGTTAACCGTTCAATTTGTTGATTAATGGCTTTGAAAGCATCGCGATCGCCTGAAAACGCAATCCCATATTGCTGTAATTGCCATAAATCCGCTAGAACATAGTCAACAGAAATAACCTCTCTCGCATCATTTTTTAACTGATATAATGGAAACCTTAATACCTCCCGACGACTGGATAAATGCGGCACAATATAGGTCGTGGTAGCCACACTGGCATCGGGGGGAATGGCATCCATTAACGGTCTAAATTGGGCAATGTGAGACCATTGGGTGGTAACGGGAATATAAACCCAAGGATCAACCGAATCAGGAATAATAAAATAGAGGCTACGATGGGGATTGGATGTGAAACTAAAGAATAATGATAACCCAATACAAAATAACCAAAATCGACGGAATTTGAGTGAGGGTAAAGCTACCTTGGCTCCCGAAATTTCTCCTGATTCGGGGTTTAATTGTAGGTCAGACTGTTCTTGCAACTGTTTTTGACGATTTCCCCACCATAAAATTGTGCCATAAAATAAACCCGGAACCACCGTTAAGGCATAACGAATCGTAATTGATAATACCGATTCTCCCTTAGCCATAAATAGTTTTAATAAAGGGAAACCCGCAATCATCCAAGACGCTGGAGCGATCGCCGGAATGAAAGCCAAGGGCAACCACTGACCTAATAAATATTTTAAGGTTCCCCCAAAAGGAGTCAAAACTTCCATAATTAATCTGCCCGGATTACTAATAATTCCCCAAAGAATTTCTAAGGTTGAAGCTGTATCTCCATCGGCATATTGACCAAACCGTTCCATCATAAACCGTTCGGAAATATCAGCCGAAAATAAGGGCATAATTAAATTTGTTAAGGCTAAAATATAACCAAAACTCAGCAAACAAACAATCACCCCCTGAATAGGATGACGTTTACTCAAAATTAGGTAAACCCCAACTCCAAATAAAATAATTCCTGAATCCTCTCGCACCATTAAAATTAAAACGGCACAGATCCAAAAGAGCCACCACCAGCGTTTTTCCATCGCTAGTAGCGCAGTGAACATAAATAATGGAATTTGACAGATATCATGGAAATTGCTTAGGGTGGGGCCGATCACCGCATTAGCCCCATAAAAGCTCACACTGATTAAAGCAGCTAAGGGAGGTTCCAAATGCTGACGACCTAGGAGATAAAGCACCAGTCCCGCGACAGTAATTAATGTTACCTGTAATACCGAAAGGGTAACGGGGGAAGGAAACAGCGCGTAAAGGGGTAACCAAAGTAATAAAGCGGGGGTGAAATGCTGTCCTAAACGATGGTAACTAACGCTGGGAAACTCTCCTTGATGGACAACATTGGTGGATAGGGCAGAAGATAGGGAACTTTGAAAAAAACGTCCCTGGGAGCCATTCCAAAAGACTTGATTAAAAATGCCTTGGTCATAGGAGGCATAAAAACTAAAGTAACGGTGTAGAGCTAGGGTTAAACAAATGATAAAAAATGCGATCGCCACTCCTACGACCCATTTCAAAGACGAATTTTTCTGCCAGTTTTGCCCGCTTAGGAACATTTGGGATCTACCTAAATTTTTTCAACAGCTATCAAGACCCCCATACACTTAGGACAGGTGAGGGACATCAAATCACAATCACGGAATAGTCTAGCATTCTCTTTCGGCTTTCGGAGTTTCCCCGTCCCCAAAAAAAATCAAATCTAAAGAAGATATTAAATTACACTATAAATAAATGCAGTTGCTTATGTACTATCCTTCTTCCTTCACAGACGGTGAAAATAGTTTACCGCACCTGCTCAAAACCCATGAAATAAAGGGTTTTCCCGAAAAACAGTCCCCGTCCCCAGAAGTCCCCTTGCAACTTCTTTTATTTGTTGATCAGCGTCCTAGCTCCCAAGAGCGAATTCGGCGAATTCGTGATTTCCTAGAGGAGTTAAATACTCAAGATGAATTTGAGCTTCAGATTATTGATGTCGGTGAACAGCCCTATTTGGCTGAACATTTTAAACTGATAGCCACACCCACCCTGATTAAAGTTCACCCAGAACCTCGACAGGTGATCGCGGGAAGTGATTTATTGGCTCAACTCGAACATTGGTGGCCCCGTTGGAAGCAACCAGCAGGGTTATTGGAGTTAGAA
>DATNRE010000746.1:0-1816 GCA_036703685.1 Candidatus Obscuribacterales bacterium | reverse complement strand
ACCTTTTAACTCTCCAGTAGCTATCTCATAGGGTAATGAGTATTTAGTGGCCTGTTCTGCTAAGTCATTAGCTGTACTAATCGTTTGGCGGTTATAGAACTGGTCACTAGCTAACTCTGTGTGTCCCATGTTCTTAGCGATAACCGCTAGTGGTAATCCCGATAATAGTCCTAACATCTTGCCTAGGTGTCGAAAGGAATAACCCTGGGTTGTTGGGCAATTCCAATCAGCAAGAGAACGTCTTAACGCTCTTTGAAACCCTTTCGCCACAGTTTCTGGCTTACTACCTGCATTAGGTGTGTACTCCGGTAATTTTTCTGGCAACCTTTGGAGATTCAAATAATTTAATATCTCCCGGTTACGACATACTGGATAACAGAATCGACCTCCCGTTTTATTGGTGATAAAGTGTTCTTTTCCAGATGTGTCAGTAACGGTAAACCCATTACCTAAAATTAAAAGCATTTTAGGGTTGTTAACCTTATCGTTAAATGCCGGGTTAATCCCTTTAGACTCCCCGTACTTTTTGCCCTTTTCACCCCATAGGGTTTTAACTTCATTATCGCTGATTGACTTAAACAGGTTAACCGCACTCATAATTTCCGCAGGTCTCAACCCGTAGGTTACACACATTTTAAAGACCCATAACCAACCCTCTCTAATTAGAGCTTGTTTCTCTGGCATATCTTGGATTAATTTTTCCTGCTCCTGTAACCATTTAAAAAACTGCTCCCAATCAATAGCCTTAGTATTCTCACCCCGTTTTTTTTCTACCTTGATTCTGTCTAGTTTTGGTAATATTTCCTTTTTCGTTGAATCGGGACAATAACTGATTATTTTTTTAATCTTCCCTAGTGCTTCAGATTGTCGGGAGTCTTCTGGGAAAGACTCCCAGAAGATTTTTACATTTTCCCATGTCGGGTAATCATCCCAGTTAGGGCATTTTTCAAAGTAGTCCAGGTAGGCGGTTTTAAAACTACTCTGGCAACTTACGCTATTCCTTGATCGTTTCTCACCCGTGAATTTATGCCGTCCTTGATAATACTCATCTTTGATTATTTCAAAGATTTGGCGGTAGGTTAGGCGGTCATCACTCCCTAACTTGTTACTAGGTAGGATATTTTCTTTTAACCATACGTCCCATTCACTAGCGTTAATCCCCTCCCGTTTGGCTTCATTGAGTTTCTGTCTGAGTTTGATGCACTTCTCCAAAAAGTCATTGATACCCGTGATACTCCATTCACAATCACTGCCTAACGTACGTTGCTTACCTCCTTTCCAAGGATCGACAAATTTAAAATTGAGTCGTGTTTCTACCTTCTGGGAAGTTCCTTTGGGGATTAATGGCTCAATGGCTTGCCAATGCTTTAGAACATCCCCAAACGTCACAAACCCTTCTACAGTCACATTATCTTGTTTACCCATTTTCTACCCAACCTTAATTACTGATTTTGGTTTGGGTAGATTTTTTTACGATAGAATCAGTGTTTTAGAGTTTCTTCCCAGTTCAAATCTGGGTGCCGCCTTTAAAAATAAATCTAATTGTAAATTGTCTGTTGTTTCGCCCTACGAAGCCATGCGGTATCAAGACATCATCACGATAGAACCTGGAAAGCGAGGAGGTAAACCTTGTATTCGTAGAATGCGAATCACTGTTTATGATGTGCTGTCTTACCTAGCTTCAGGTATGACCTATGAGGAAATCCTGGATGATTTTCCTTATCTCACTCAGGAAGATATTCTTGCTTGCTTAAGTTATGCGGCTGACCGAGAACGACAAACATTAATGATTCAAGCATGAACCTACTGTTTGATC
>DATNRE010000745.1:0-18632 GCA_036703685.1 Candidatus Obscuribacterales bacterium | reverse complement strand
ATTATGAATATTGAATATTCTAACTAGACTTACGCCGAGAACTTAAACCCCATACGCCCAATGCTAACAAACTCAAGATAGAAGTGGGTTCCGGCACGGATTTTTTAGAGGGGTCAGCGCGAAAAATTCCCGTTGTTCCATCGGCGAGTGTCGCATAAAAAGCAATTTGACCCTGATCATTTAATCCTTTATCTCCAAAAAAGGAAAGATTAGTGATAGTAGAACCAAATAGTGAATCTCCTACGGTAATGACCTTATCAGCAACGGGATCTGCACCGATAAAAATACCTTTTGTACCTGTATCTAATGTTGCACCAAAAGCTACCAAACCGTGATTGTTAATATCTACTGACTCAAACTGACTAAATAAACCATCATAGTTAACTAAATTCGTTATAGCTCCATTTTTGAGGCTAAAAATCCCGTTTTCTTGATTATTAGAAATAGGAGACGCAAAAACAATTTCATTGTGATCATTAATGGCTAAATGCACTTGTTCAAAGTCGATATCTGCCATCACCTCGGTGATGGAATTTTCATCAGTTAAGGAAATTTGTTGATAAGGAGCAGGAAGCGATAGATCTTTATAAGTAGAAGCAAATGCAAGAGTCCCTTGGTTATTCAAGCTAGTCCATCTTGAGCCTATAATCCCTCCTGTATATAAGTTATCATAATTTCCTTGAGCAATAATTGTTGAGGATTGGTTATTTTCGCCAATATTCTTGTAGAGAATGATTGAATCTGTTAATCCTCTAATACTGGAAGTGATAAAATGAGTAACCAGTGAATTCTGATTATTAAAATCAAGATCGATTAATATTGTACTTGAACGATGATCACCAGAGTATCCACCTACATTTTTTATTTCCCCGTTTTCTGACATCAAAATAAATTGTCGATTATCGTATCCGCCCAGGAAAGATACATTAGCTGAGAAAGCAACTGTATTTTGATCATTAATATCAACTGAACCTCGAATAGAATAACGGGCTGGATGTGGGTTAGAAGGTGCATCAGGAGTAGAATAAGGATTAGGATATAATTGGGCGAGGATATCATTATTCAAAATTGTTGAAATTTCCTTGCCATCTCCTGTATAAATTCCCGCATCTTCTGTGGTTGATGAATTAGAATTAAAAGCATGAAAAGCAATATTACCTTTGTTGTTAATTGCCCCTGTTTGATAGGAGGCAAAACCAGAAAAAAGAGGATTATTAGTATCAGCAATTTTAGTAAAACCAAAACTAGCAGCCTGGGCGGTTTGTATTCCAAATAGACTGCAAAAAAGTCCGATAAAAATTCCCGAATGGATTGAAAAACTTTTCTGCCAAAATTTCCCTACCATGGGTTGAATATTGAATGAAGACTTCATGCTAATTTTCTCTTGTGTAAAACTTAATTATTTCAATTAAAAAACCGGGATTTTTCAGAAAATTCAAAAACTTGTCGCACCCGATAAGATTATTAAAACCGAAATAGACTAAAAATTATATTGCCCATGAAAATTGATAATAAATTTACAGAATCTTTAAAAAAAAGTAGCGTCAATTTCACATAAGGTATGCAATTATAAAGTTCAAGTTGATTATGAATTTAGACCACAGTAGGAAGACCAACACCCCTGAATAATCAGAACTGCCCTGATCTCGGCGTGATATAGTCCTAGTAACAGAAATGTTGACAAACCCTGACATCTAAAGGGCATGAAAGGCGAGATAATGTAACATTTGGTTACTTCAGGAGAAAAATTAATCATGGGTCGCGCTGAAAAAGTTGTGCTTGCTTATTCGGGTGGGGTGGATACCTCCGTTTGTATCCCCTACTTGAAAAATGAGTTTGGTGTCAAAGAAGTCATTACCCTGGCCGTAGACCTGGGACAAGGGGACGAATTAGGGCCTGTTCAACAAAAAGCCTTGGACTCCGGGGCCGTCGAGTCCCTGGTGATTAATGTTCAGGATAGATTTGTCAAGGACTATGCGTTTCCGGCCATTCAAGCCAATGCTTTGTATGAAAACCGTTATCCCCTGGCCACGGCCTTAGCCCGTCCGCTCATTGCTAAAACCTTAGTGGAAGTGGCCGAAAAATACGGGGCCGATGCTATTGCCCACGGTTGTACCGGAAAAGGAAACGACCAAGTGCGGTTTGACGTCTCCATTGGCGCGCTCAACCCGAAATTGAAAATTCTGGCTCCCGCCCGGGAATGGGGGATGAGTCGGGAAGAAACCATTGCTTATGGGGAAAAATTCGGCATTGCTTCCCCGGTGAAAAAATCCTCTCCCTATAGTTTAGACAGAAATTTGTTAGGGATTGCGATTGAGGCTGGGCCCTTAGAAGATCCTTGGACGGAGCCGTTGGAAGAAGTCTATGCGATTACTAAACCTATTTCTGAGACTCCTAACGAACCTGAATATATTGAAATTGGGTTTGAAAATGGAGTTCCGGTGAGTCTGAATAGTGAGACTATGGACGGTGTTCAGTTAATTGGAAAATTAAATGAAATTGCCGGAAACCATGGGGTCGGACGCCTGGACATGATTGAAAACCGTTTAGTCGGGATTAAATCCAGGGAAATTTATGAATCTCCGGCGATGATTGTGTTAATTAATGCTCACCGAGATTTAGAAAGTTTAACCTTAACCGCCGATGTGACTCGTTATAAACGGGGCATTGAAGAAACCTATAGTCAGTTGGTTTATAATGGCCTCTGGTATAGTCCGTTAAAAGCGGCTTTGGATGCCTTTATCCAACAAACTCAAGAACGGGTTGCGGGTGTTGTCCGAATCAAATTGTTTAAGGGAAATGCCACAATTGTTGGCCGGAAATCTGCCAATTCCCTCTATAGTTTAGACTTAGCAACCTATGGCTCCGAAGACGTTTTTGATCATAAAGCGGCGGAAGGGTTTATCTATGTTTGGGGTTTACCCACCCGTGTTTGGTCTGAGAAAATAAGAGACTAATAATCGGATTAGAAATCCAATTCATCCGAGGGGTGAGGCGCGCTTCGCCCCTAAACGTAAATCTCGGTATTTTTTAAGACTAATAATCTTGATAAATTTCGAGTTTAGATAAATTCTCTAATCGTTCTATCCACTGATTAAAATGAGGACATTTTTGCCTAATAGTTTCTAAACCAATTTTTTTAGCCATTAAAGGTGCGACAGACACTTTTGCACCCTTATAACGAGGAATGGCTTGAATAATTCGTTTAGAAGGAGCCGTTTGTTCTCCATCATTAATGAGTTCTGGGGATTCAAAAGATTGACAGAGGGAAACTAATTTTTGAACTTCTGATTGATAGTCTGGAAATCGCTCCTCAAGTTTAATTGGATCAGATAAAATCAGAGCTTCAAATTCATGTAGTTGAATATAGGGAATAAAACGACTATCGTTCATATCTTCAAAGATATCTTCAAATAAAGCATTTTCTAAGTGTTGAACTTTTTGGTAAGGATCAGATATTTTCTGTGCTTCCTCAAACTCAGGGAAATTATTAGGTAAAGCATATAAATCACACATTGTTGTAAATCTAGCTTGTGAATCTTTATCCTGTTTTAACCAGAGAATAATATCTTTTTTTATTTTTTGATAACTGGGTAAACCGCCTCGAACAACTTCGGTTCGTGTTCGTTTCGTTGTAATACGATGGACATCAGTGCTAATATTAAAATAGCCTAAATGATCTGTTAAAATTGTATTGACAAATTCTTCTTCTGTTTGACCTTCAGCAATAATATGTAAACGGATCATCAGTTGGGTCTTCCTCCAAAAATATTTTTATTCCAAAGTTCCGATAAAGAATATTCCTCTAACCAATCTTTCAAAGGTTCAGGATCGAGACGCTTGAACTCAGAAGCACGTGGTTTACGGTCAACAACAATAATATCTTCCGGTGCAAAACAATCAATTAAAAAGGTTGATTGAGTCGCTACAATAACTTGAACTTCGTCAGAAATACTCTGAATTAATCCCGCAATAATATTAATTGCATAGGGATGTAAACCTAATTCTGGTTCATCTAAGATTAAAACATCTGGTAAATCAGATATCGGTTGTAACAGTAGGGTAACTAATGCCATTGTTCTTAATGTTCCATCGGAAATTTGATGAGAACTAAAAATAATATCGGTATTTTTTTCTGTCCATTGTAAAATAACACTATTATTAATCGGTTCCAAAACAAAATCATCAAAAAAAGGCGTAATTTGAGTTAAGGTATCAACAATAATTCGATAATGTTTGGGTTCTGTTTCCTTTAATCTCAACAAAACTGAGGCTAAATTGGCTCCATCTTCCCGCAGATAACGATTATCTTCAATACCCCATCTTTGCCTAATTCGAGCAGTGTCAGAGGTATTATGAAATTGATAAACTTTACAATTTTGGAGTAAAGAAACTAAGGTTCTGGCTGTTAAATCTCCTTGAGTAGAAAGGTTAATTATTTTGGCTTCTTTATGACCCGCATCTAAAGAATTCCAATCCGCTACTGAACTAAAACGAGAACTAGAAAATCTGTACTTTTCTTCTCCAAAAATTAATGTATCTGATGCAGCATGAAACAATCTTAAATAATAATCATTTTGACCTGAATCGGTTTCAAAATTAAGTTCTGCTTCCAGTTGAGGTGTGATTGAAACCCCATCAAAAAGTAAGGAATTAGCTCCCCCAGATTGACCAATAAAAAATTGCAATTTTCCTTGAGATTGTATCATCCACGACAATAACTTAAAAAATGAAATCAAGTTAGATTTTCCAGCCCCATTAGCCCCAATTAAAATATTGATTTTATTGAGTTCTAATTCTAAGGATTGAATTGATTTGTAACCTTTAATTTTGATTTTTTTTAGCATAATACAAGATCATCTAATTTTAGGGTTTAAGAGCCGATCGCATCTCTTAAAGCATTTTGGGTCATGGCGGCGATCGCTTGATCCGTAGCTTTAGGAAGGTGATAATATTTCCCTCCCGCCGTTTTTGCTAACTCCTTCGCAAACCCCGTAGAAATGAATTTACTCTCGGTATCAATCACCAACAATTGAATTCCTAACCCCCGAATTTTTCCGGCAATTTCTAATAGCTCTTTCTTAATATCCGGCTTTTCTCCCTCAATTTGCGGCTCTCCCAAAGACCGAGATAAAGAAATATTCCCCCGTCCGTCGGTAATCGCCACAATCACCACCTGACCAATATCCCCCGACTGTTTAGCATTCACCCCGACTCTCACCGCCTGAGTCAACCCATGGGCTAAGGGCGATCCACCCCCACAGGGTAAGCGTTCGAGCCGTTTTCGTGCCGCCGCAATCGAACGAGTTGGGGGTAACAACACCTCCGCCTGTTCCCCTCGAAAGGGAATCAAGGACACCTGATCCCGACTTTGGTAGGCTTCGGTTAACAGTTGTAACACCGCCCCCTTTGCCGACTGCATCCGGTTCAGGGCCATGGAACCCGACGCATCTACTACAAACACCACCAACGCCCCGGACTTGCGGGCCAACCGTTTCGCCCGAATATCCCCCTGTTCGACAATCACTTTCCGCCCCGGTTCCCGCAAACGCCGGGCTTGTTGATAGGGAGCAGCTGCCCGTAACGTGGCATCAACGGCAATTCTTTGGACTTTCCCCCTAGGTAAAACGGGCTTAATGTACCGCCCCCTGTCATCGGAAAAAATCACGCTGCGGCTGCCAGATTTGCCCTGACGGTTCGCCATTTGGGTAAAATACAAGACGCTATCATCCAGGATCACGCCTTCCGGGTCGAAAATAAATTCTTCGGGGATGGTGGCTTCTTCTTCTTCGGGCTGGTCTTCCTCGTCGTCCTCGTCCTCGTCTTCTTCCTCCTGCTGGTCTTCGGGGGACTGATCTTGAGGGGGTGGGGGTGGAGGCGGTTGTTGGGGCTGATCTTCGGGGGGTGGGACAATTTTGGCCCGGGGTACAATCACTAATTCCACCGCCCGACGTAAATCATCGGCGTTGACGGTGGTGCGTCCTTCCAAGGCGGCGGAGGCTTTAGCTACTCGCACTGCAAATAATTCCGCCCGATGGCCCATGACACCGCCACGCAAAGATTCTTGGACTAAATATAAAATTTGTTCTGGGGTAATCACCACATCTTTTAACCATTCCCGGGCTAAAATAATCTGGGTTTTCAGATCATCTAATTCTTGGTTATATTGTGTTAAGAAATCCTGGGGCGATCGCGCATAATCCATGACTTGATCTACGGCTTGCACCCGTTCATCTAAACTGAGAACGCCATCGGCGGATAGGGCGATCGCAATTCTATCTAATAAATGATCTCGTAATGACCCTTCTTCGGGGTTAAATGTAGCAATAAATAAAGGTTTACAGGGATGTTCAAAACTAATGCCTTCCCGTTCAATTAAATTCCGGCCTTCTGTCAAAACTGTTAATAATAAATTGGCAATATTATCATCTAATAAATTAATTTCATCCACATATAAAACCCCTCGGTTTGCTGTGGCTAAAAGTCCGGGTTGAAATACGGTTTGACCCTGTTTCACCGACTGTTCTAAATCCACCGAACCCACTAATCGATCTTCGGTGATCCCTAACGGAATTTGGACAAAGGCGGTGGGGACAATTTCCGTCGGTTGCGTCTGGTCAACGGGTTCAGCGTTGGCGATCGCCCCTTTCACCACTTCTATCGGGGGTAACAAAGCGTGTAATGCCCTGGCCATCACGGATTTAGCCGTTCCCCGTCTTCCGGCGATCACCACACCCCCCAAACCCGGGTCAACCGCCGCTAGTAACAGGGCGAGCTTAATGGCACCTTGTCCAATGACCGCAGTTAAGGGAAAGGAGGTAATCCTCGGGGCGCTAGTGGGCGCAGACATAGCTTTAGAAATGACAGAACAATATCCTACAATAGCAAATAATGGTACTTTTGTTAATTGGGTTTCCTAAAAAGTTATGAGAATGATCAATTTCGGATTATTTCAAGGGCTGAAAAACCATACCAATACTTCGGGGATAAATATGCAATTGCGATTAATAATTATGACGGGTTTAATCAGTTTAGGTCTGGGGTTTCCGGTTTTAGCAGAACGCCAAGGGGATGTGGAAAGATTAATTAGTACGAATCAATGTCAACAATGTGATTTGAGTCAGGCGAATTTAGCCGAAGCTAAGTTAGAAGGGGCGGATTTATTAGGGGCAAATTTGCAAAAAGCCAACCTGAGAGGAGCGAATTTAAAAGGGGCGGATTTAAGTTCAGCTAATTTAATTGAAGCGGATTTATCGGGGGCTGATTTACGGGATACCAAACTCCATAGTACCACGTTAAGAAAAGCGAATTTAAAGGAGGCTGATCTGTCTTGGTCTGATCTTTATCAAGCGTTTTTAGAGGATGCTCAATTTAATAATGCTAATTTATTAAATGCTAACCTGAATAATGCTAAATTACAAGGAACTAATTTTTGTGGGGCGACTATGCCCGATGGACAGAAAGGGAAATGTTAATCATTGCACATTTGAAAGTTCATCGACAATTTTAATTTTTCCTCGATACACCCCTCGGAGTAATCGATCTACACAACGTCTTTCTTCTTCTGAGAGAGATTCATCTAAAATCGCTGCCAGGAGTCCATACCGATCCGCAACGGTTAAATTACCTGTGGCGTTCACTTGCGCAAATAAATCACTCAGAGCCGATTGTAAGAGTTGAACTTTAGGAATCATAAGTATTCAATCTGAACCCGATAGTTTAATCTTTACAGATTTTTTACAAAACAGACGTGATTTTACGGAAGATTGAGTTGTGATTTATGGGAATATTATTGGTGATTGGGATAACCTGAAATTTGTGATCGGGATAAAATACTGTTGCGATCGCACCCTGAACACCCCGAGAATAAAAAGCGATCGCATTAACAACTTTACTCCAAATCAAGGGGATTAAAAGTAATTGAAGATTGTGCACTATGACGCAGATAAAGAATATAAACGATATCCTCTCGAATTATGAAAATAATCCGATATTTATTCCTTGATTTCCCATAAATAATTTGTCTAATTTCTTCAGGAAAATCATCGTTTTCCCTAGCTAAAGCAAAACGTTTAGGCTTATCTTGCAAAGTAGCAATAGTATTCATTAAATCTCTAAACCATTGATCAGCATAATTAGGGTTAATATTTTTTAACCCAAGATAAGCAGATTCTATTTCTAGTTTAGCATTCTGGGTTAATTTAACTTGAAATTCCATATTTATGCTGCATTTCTTCTATGAATTGATTTAGCGGTTGTGTGTCACCTGTTGCTATATCTTCTAATCCTTTTTTGATCCTAATAATAGTTTCTAATTTCTCTATAAAATCTAGTAATTTCTGATAAGACCCAGCATCTTGTACTACTAATTCGGCTTTCCCATTAACAGTTAAAACGATAGGATTACCTGTTTCTTTCATCTGGGTAATCATTTCATTTGTATTCCGTTTAAAGGTTGAGAGGGATTGAATATCTCGATTTAGATTAATCATGGTTGGGGACTTTGCACTAAATTTGCATTAAATTTAATGTTAGCACAAAATAGCAAAAGCGATCGCACCCTCAACACCCCTAGAATAAAAAGCGATCGCATTCCTAACTCCTACCCATCCCAAACAATACCAAATTTGATCAGGATGAGATTGATCAAATATCTAAATTCCCCCCTAATTTAATAGCCACTTTAATCAAGGCATTGTGGGAATAGTATCCAGGTTTTTGGGATGGGTATTCCCATCTTCAAGGGTAATAAAATCGGGATTTGTGGCTAAAATGGCTTTGGCTTCTGCCATATCTCGCCGGGTGGCTTCGCGCAGTTGTTCTCGCAGGGCGGGCATGGCGGCTAAAGCCCTTGTCCAGTCGGGAATTTCAGCCGTGACCGGATTTTGAAAAAATTCTTGACCCGCTTCAGCGATGACTTTTTCAAAGACATCAATAATGGCTTCCTCGTGATGACGGTCATACTGCATATTATTAAACCGAGCATCGACAAAATATTGGCGGGTAAAATCCTGGGCTTCCCGTTTGAATTTAATCCGTAAGGTGTGAATTTGTTCCCGGGTCACCACCACCCGTTCAGTTTCGATTAAAGTCCGCAAAATTGACCGGAGAATATCGGCGCACATTTTGCGTAATCCTTCCTGGGAAGATTGACCCACCAGTTGATGTTTATGGTCGAAGTTGCCTAAATCAATTTGAGCAATTCTTTGGGGAACAACATTCCGATAAACCTCGGCTAATAAACCAATTTCTAAACCCCAATTGCTAGGAATTCGAGTATTGAGGGCGATATCATTGGTTAAGGCAAATTCCCCCGATAGGGGATAACGATAGGCACTTAAATATCGCAGATAATTGTTATAGCCATATAAATCCATCAGTGCCACCAGTAAGGGCGTGACAAATAGACGCATCACCCGACCATGGAAACTCTTGGGTTCTCCCCCCAATCGGGCATAATAGGCCTTATTAAAGGAAATTCCGAGTTCTTTTTCCAGCAGGGGGAATAATAGTTTTAGGGGATAGGATTTATCGTAGGTAATAATATCAGCATCATGAAGGGCGATGGCTTCAGCTTGCAGGGAGGCTACCCCCAAACCAATCCAAACCGCCCGACCTTTGCCTTTGAAACTCATTAAATCTAGGCCTTTTTCCTGCAACTTTTCCAAGAGTTGGTTAACTCTGGGGCTATTTTCCCAAATGACCAGGGTGGGTTGGGGTAAAATACTAAAAAAATGAACGGCTTTTGTGTATTCTTCCAGGGTCTTCGCGTACAGACAGACCACGATGGTATTCACGAAATGACAATCTTTGAGGCAATCTCGAATCCGGGTCAAAGCGGGTCGTTCGAGTTCCTCGTATAGGGCTGGAATTAAAACAGCCGTGGGGCAAGTTTCACAAAGTTGGGTGAGTCGGGCTTCCAATAAGTCGAGATCGCAACCAAAGTCGTGAATCGTGGTAATTAGTTCTTGTTTATAATCCATTATGATGACCCAACTCCCAAGATAGCCAGCGACTCATAGAGTCTAACCATCCTAACACTCAATCACAAAAAAGTATAGCTTTTTTTACTGATTGTATTATAAAGTCTCATCGGAGATTCCGAACCCGATCACTCCCCGGATGCTTTAAGAAGATTTAATTTTTCAATCAAACCTTTTAAAAAAATCACATTTGTGTTATAATCAAAGAAGTTTTAACAATAAAATCTAAATTAAACTTGAAGCGGAGTTTCAGAAAAAAGATTAGTAGTTTAGGTTTCCAGAACTAAGAACCACTAATAGAAATTTTATCTGCAATCCACGAACATCGAGCCTGGATGAATTAAAATATTGTGACAAGCAATAACTAGGGGTTATTCTATCATTTATTAGGAGGAAAAAAGGGGTGAAACTAGAAAAAAGAATGATTGATTATCATGATTTTGTTCCGATTAGCCCAGGTCTGATTCATGCCCCGGGTAGAATTCAGCCCCATGGTTTGTTGTTGACCTTAGAAGAACCCGATCTAAAGATTTTACAAGTTAGTCGAAATACGATGAGACTCTTGGGAGTTTCCCCGGCTGCCTTTATCAATCGACCATTAAGCAATTTTTTAGACAAACTGCAACTGTTTCAAATTCAGGACTGTTTAACCCATAATAAATTCCATTATTATAACCCAATTCGACTTATTTTTCATATTAAGAATAAAAAAATTGTTTGTGATGGTATTTTACACCGACACCAGGGCATAGTCATCTTAGAACTAGAACCTAATCAAGATAAAAATATCACCTTTATTAATTTTTATCATTTAGTCAGAGGTTCCGTTTGTAAAATTCAAAGTGCAACTAATTTTAGGGATTTAACTCAATTTTTAGCGGAGGAAATCCGAAAAATCAGTGAATTTGACCGGGTGATGATCTATCAATTTGATCAAGAACATAATGGCCTGGTAATTGCCGAAGATAAACGACCGGATTTAGAAAGTTTTTTAGGACTACACTACCCCAGCCTAGATATTCCAGAAGCAGCTAGGGAACTTTATCGACAAAATTGGTTGCGATTATTAGTCGATATTGATCATCAACCCGTGGAGATTATTCCTGCCCTACATCCAGTCAGCCAAAAGCCCCTAGATTTAAGTTTTTCCGTTCTCCGTTCGGTGTCTCCCTGCCATTTACAATACCTGAAAAATATGGGAGTTGAAGCGACGCTCTGTATTTCTTTAATTAAAAAAGAAAACCTTTGGGGTTTAATTGCTTGTCACCATTATTCTCCCCGTTATCTACCTTACACCACCCGCAAAGCCTGTGAATTTTTAGGACAGGTTATGGCGGTAGAATTACCCTATAAAGAAATTAGTGAAGATTACGAATATTACCGTAAAATCCTTAAATTAGTTCGGAATAATTTAGTTAATGCCCCCGCTTTAGAAACTTCTTTTATTCAAACTTTAGCTCAAGATCAAACGAATTTACTCAATCTTGTTAAAGCTCAGGGGGCAGTCATTCGGTTTGGGGAAGATTTAATTTTAGTCGGTCAAACTCCGCCTTTAACCGAAGTTAAAAAACTGATAACATGGTTATCTCGATATTGCCATCAGGAGATATTTTATACCGATTGTTTACCTAAACTTTATCCTGAAGCTGAATCTTATCAGGATATAATTAGTGGAGTTATGGCTATTTCCTTGTCTCCAAATCAAAGCGAATATCATTTAATTTGGTTTAGACCGGAAGTCATTCAAACCATTAATTGGGCCGGAAATCCCCAAGAGATTAGAGAAATTTCCCAACAACAAGAGATGCCCTTAACCCCACGACGGTCTTTTGAACTTTGGAAAGAAACTGTTAAATTAAAATCCCTGCCTTGGAAACCCGTTGAAATTGAAACCGCCCAAGAATTGAGAAATTCTTTAATGTTAGCGGCCTTAGAATCGAGTGAACATCAGTTAAGACAAAGCCGAGAATTAGCCCAAGTTACCTTAAAATCGATTGGAGATGCCGTGATTACCACCAACAGTCGCGGAGAAATTGAATCTCTCAATCCCGTCGCCGAAGAATTAACGGGTTGGTCATTAATTGAGGCTAAAGGTTTACCCTTAAATGATGTCTTCAAAATTCTTGATAGTCAAACCCATGATGTTAGTGCCAGTCCTGTACAAAAAGTTTTAGAAGAAGGGTGTATTTTTGATTTTTCCGATAATGTTATTTTAAAAGCAAAAGATGGAAAAGAACGATCCATTGATAATTCCGCCGCCCCAATTAGAAGTCGAGAGGGTGAAATTATTGGTGCGGTTTTAGTATTTAGAGATGTTACCCAAGAAAGGGAATTAACCAGGCGATTATCCTGGCAAGCCTGCCACGATGCGTTAACCGGATTAATTAATCGGAGTGAATTTGAAAAACGGGTGACACAAACCTTACAAATGCTATCAACATCCCCCAATCATCATGCTATTTGTTATTTGGATTTAGATCAATTCAAAATTATTAATGATACCTGTGGACATTTAGCCGGGGATGAATTATTACGACAATTGAGTTTTTTATTACAAAGTCAAGTTACAGAAAGAGACACCCTAGCCCGTTTAGGGGGAGACGAATTTGGCTTATTATTAAATCACTATTCCTTAGAGGAAGCCCATCAGAAAGCTGTCGATTTGTGCAATTCAGTTAAGGATTTTCGCTTTACCTGGGAAGAAAAAGTTTTTTCCATTGGGGTTAGTATTGGATTAGTGGGAATTGATGAGCAAACCTGCGATTTAGCCACTATTTTAAGTGCGGCTGATGCAGCTTGTTATGCGGCTAAAAATCAAGGTCGTAATCGAGTTCACCTGTATCAAGCCGATGACCAAGATTTGATTCAACAACGTCGAGAAATTCGCTGGGCGGCTCAAATTCCCCAAGCCCTAGAAGAAGACCGGTTTTGTTTATATTATCAACCCATTGTTGAGACTAATCCCACCTCAAAATCCCCTAAACATGGGGAAGTTTTATTGCGGTTAAGAGATACATCGGGTCAATTAGTACCACCCATGGCATTTATTCCCGCCGCCGAACGCTATGATTTAATGAAAAGTATTGACCGTTGGGTAATTCGCACGGTTTTTAGCCATTTGGAAAAACATTATCAGGATTTTAATTCAACAACAAATATATCAGGGAGTGAAGAATTCTATGCGATTAATTTATCCGGTGCGAGTCTGAATGATAATCAATTTATTAAGTTTCTTTATCAACAGTTTGAACTGTATAATATTCCCCCGGAAATGATTTGTTTTGAGATTACGGAAACCCTAGCGATCGCCAACATCAAAAAAGCTGTGCACCTAATTCAATCTTTTAAGGGGTTAGGTTGTTCCTTTGCCCTAGATGATTTTGGTAGTGGAATGTCGTCTTTTTCCTATTTAAAAACCCTTCCGATTGATTACTTAAAAATTGATGGCTGTTTTGTTAAAGAGCTTTTAACTGACCCGGTTGCCCGGGAAATAGTTGAATCTATTCATCGCATTGGTCACGTTATGCAAATTAAAACCATTGCCGAATTCGTTGAAAATGATGCTATTTTGACGGAAATTAAAAATATTGGCATTGATTATGTTCAAGGCTACGGTATTGGTAAACCCCAGCCTTTTATTTTGCCGATGATTAAAAATTCTGGGAAAATAGACCCGAATCAAGATTAAAGTGATGGGTAGTGCAATGTTCGATCTTAAACAGCTACAATATTACATGAGGATTAAGTTAACCGATTGGGGTGACTGTTGAGTTAATTCAGGAAAATAGCATGAGAATTATACAGACAAAGGGAATCGTTAAGGATGGTGAACTTAAAGTTAAAGTTCCCACGGAATTTAGCAATGCTGAGGTAGATGTTATTGTTGTTGCTAAACATGAACCTGATGAATTTGATCTCCGTTATCAGCTAATGCTAAAAAAAGGCTATGATACTCCAGAAAAAGTTGTTGAGCTTATTGATCAAATCAAACGGGAAATGCTCAAAGAAAAAGGCAGGATTTAGTTATGTCTTCTCTGAAACGGATATTTTTAGATACAAATGTATTTATTATTGGTGATGCTAATAAACAAAGCGATGAAAGTTTCATCCTAGAAGCCTTGGGTTATCGAGATAAACCTCCTATTCTCAATATAGAAATTATCCTTTCAGATGAGCTTTTGGATCAAATTCGTAGAGTCGCTAAATATTTGTATGGGAAAGATCAAGCAGGAGAAATTATATCCAATATTTGGTGATCGCCGTTTTAACTAACCCCACCAGTTGACCCCATTGACGCAATTGTTGATAGGATGTGGCGTGATCAAATTGAAAACTAAAGAATTTTGTCCAAAACTCCGGTGCTTTTTGACTGCGAGTGTTGCTATCATTAAATTGTCTCCTTTGTTTTAGGGAGTCACAGCGATCGCCGTTTGTTTGCGAGACTGGGGGCGATCGCTTTTGATTTTCTTTTATCCTATGATGTAATTACATCATTTGTCAAGTATGGGTTTAGTTAGAGTCAAAGTTAAAGAATTAGCAGAGGAGAAAGGCTGGACACTCAAGGAGGTTTCTGAACGTTCTGGCGTGATTTATAGCACGGTAAGAAGTTATGCTCGACGTTCGGGGATGGCAATGGTTGATTTTACGGCATTACACAAATTAGCAAGAACATTTGATGTGATGATTGAAGATTTAGTAGAAATTATAGAAGAATAAGCAGCACTGCTTTAGGGTTATCAAGTCGCTTCTTTCTATTATATAAGTAAGTATTTTTAATATAGGTACTCTATAGTCTGATAGTGCCTATGTATAATATACGACTTTGGTAATGTTCGTAAGACATATATTATGAAGATCTCTTAAACGTTTCTCCTAGGGACACGGACTCCCACCCCAGAAAAATCCGTGAAATCCGTGTCATTTATCTCATTTTAATCCGTGAGCTATGCCATCACCATTCCCCCGTCTACATTAAATACTTGACCCGTGATATAAGCCGCCGCCGGGTCTGCGGCTAAAAACCGAATCATCCCCGCCACTTCTTCCGGTTGACCGTAACGACCTAAAGGAATAAATTTGAGAATGTCTTCCGTATTTTTTAACTCTTTTGTCATATCCGTCGCAATAAATCCTGGCGCCACCGCATTCACCGTTACCCCACGACTGGCTAATTCCTTGGCTACGGTTTTGGTAAATCCAATTACCCCCGCTTTCGCCGCACTATAATTAGCTTGACCCGGGTTGCCCATTTGTCCGGCAACCGAGGTAATATTAATAATTCGCCCTGACTTTTGTTTGAGCATAATTTTACTGGCTAGACGAGTACAGAGAAAGACCCCGGTTAAGTTCAAATCAATCACCGCTTGCCAGTCTTCCGGCTTCATTCTTATTAGTAAAGTATCGCGGGTAATCCCGGCATTATTCACCAAAATATCAACTTTGCCCCAGGTTTCTGTAACTCTGTTAAATAAGGTGTCAACTTGATCGGCTTTCGATACATCCCCTTGGAGTGCGATCGCCTCCCCGCCCGCCTGGGTAATTTCTGCCACCACGCCCTCCGCCGCCGTTGAAGAACTGGCATAATTAACCACAACCTTTGCTCCTTCGGCAGCTAAAGCTAAAGCCGCAGCGCGACCAATGCCCCGTGACCCGCCCGTAATAATTGCTACTTGTCCGTTTAAGTGTTGTAAACTTTCGGGTAAACGTTCCATTTTGTAGTTTCTCCAACTGTTATTCTCAAAAATAATCATCTCAGATTTGAGCAAATTAAGAGAAACCGAGTTGCTAAAGAATCGTTATAATTGGAATGCAAAACTTTCTGATAATCAACTATGGCCGTTAAACAAACCTTTAAGAACTTTCAAGAACTGCTAACCCATTCTGAAGTTCCGGTGTTAGTAGATTTTTATGCAACTTGGTGTGGCCCTTGCCAAATGATGACCCCGATTTTGGAAGAAGTTAATCAAGAAATGAATCAACAAATCCAAATTGTTAAAATTGATAGTGATAAATACCCGGAACTGGCCTCTCAATATAATATTATGGCGTTACCGACATTAATCCTATTTAAAAAGGGTCAAACCCTTGGGCGTCATGAAGGGGTTTTGCGATCGCCTGAACTAATTAAATGGGTGTATGGCTTACTCTAATTTGATTAACCACAAAGACACAAAGTCTTTCGTGTCTCCGTGTCTTTGTGTTTCTAAACCAATGGAGGATAAGAAGATAGAATTATTGGGTATTGAAATAGCCCTATCCCCAACTTATTAATCAATCTGAATTGATTGGGGGCCACCGGAATTGCCGTTATTATTGTTAGAGTCGGAGGAACTCGATGCCGTAGTCCCACCTTGTTTCTCGATCCAAGTTTTAACGGGATCATCATTGAGGTTTAATTTCAATAAACCCGAGACAAACCCTCCTAAAAAGGCAATAGGTTCACGGGTCAATTCTTGTAAAATGGGTTTGAGTTCATCCATAACGAATAAAGATTCTCCTTAACTGGGCGATCGCAATCAATCATGAATGAATTTTAGCGCGTTTAACAAAATTTAGGAGTTTAGTAATTGTTGTAGCCATCGGAATACCCATCGGAATATCCATCGGAAGAATACCCATCAGAATACCCACTATCATTATAGTAACCACTATCAGAGCTATAGCTTTCTGAATAGCCACTATCATAATATTCTGAATTACTGGCATAACTCCCCTGTGCCGTGCCTCCGGCAACCGGATCACCATCTTCGATCGCTACTTTTGACCCGGTTTCTATGGTGTTGGGCTGATGGGCCTTAGCCTTAATACTGCCTTTGCGCCCTTCTAACTCCGGCAATTTGGGGAACTTCTCAACGGGCATTCCCTTGACCACCCGCTGCATAAATTCTCCCCAACTATAGGCGGCGCTACTACTGGCCCCCCAAGTCGGATCATTATTATCATTTCCCAGCCAAACTCCGGTTACAGCTTGGGGAATATAACCAATAAACCATAAATCCCTCGCTTCCTCAGAGGTTCCGGTTTTACCCGCCACCGCTCGATCGGACAAAGCCGCCGGGCTTCCGGTTCCACCTTCGACTACTCCTTCCAACATCCAAGTCGTAATGGCGGCACTATTTTTATCTAAAACCTGTTTGGGTTTAAATTTAACTTGATAAATGATATTTCCCTGTTTATCTAAAATACGACGAATGCCATGGGCTGGAATATAATTTCCTTCGGCGGCCAGGGTAGCGTAAGCATTGGTTAATTCTAATAAATTCACTTCATACGCACCTAAAGCCAAGGAATAAGTCGGTTTTAAAGGAGACTTAATCCCCATATCTTGTGCCAGTTTAATCGCAGGTTCAAACCCCACATCAATTAATACTTTCACCGCCACCACGTTCACAGAACGACCCAGGGCATCGGACATCGACATCCAGCCCGAATGTTTATTGCCATAATTTCGAGGACGGTAGCCATCCACCTTATAGGGTTCATCCATATAACTATCATAGGGGGAAAAACCCGCCCCAATACCCGCCGCATAAACTAACCCTTTAAAAGTCGATCCCGGTTGCCGTTGAGCCTGGGTAACGCGGTTAAATTCACTCTCTTTATATTGATATCCCCCCACCATGGCCTTAACTTCCCCGGTTTTAGATTCAATGGAAACTAAAGCCGCTTGGTCAAAATTGGCTCCCGCCCCATCGAGTTCCACCGCATCTTTAACGGTTTTTTCGGCGGCTTCTTGCCATTTCACATCTAAACTGGTTTCTACCGTTAACCCCCCGGCTTCGATCACATCTTTAGAAATATATTGGGGGAGTTCCTTTAAGACATAACTGGAAAAATAAGGAGCTTTGACTAATAACCGTTTCGGTTGACTAGGTTTGAGGGTCAGGGGTTCTTCCCTGGCGGCTTGGGCCTCGGCGGCGGTAATGACTCCGGCGGTTTCCATCCGTTGGAGAACAATATTGCGCCTTTTCTGAGCAGCTTCTGGATTTTCCAAAGGTGAATATTGACTCGGCGCCGGGGGTAAACCCGCTAATATTGCCATTTCCGATAGGGTTAACTCGTTGACCGACTTACTAAAATAAACATGGGCCGCATCCGCCACTCCATAGGCCCCGGAACCCAGATAGACTAAATTCAAATAGCGTTCTAGGATATCCTCTTTACTAATTTGGTCTTCAATTTTCCAAGAGACCATCGCCTCTTTGAGTTTACGAATTAAGCTATGTTCTTGATTTAAATAAACAATCCGGGCCAACTGTTGGGTGATGGTACTTCCGCCTTCCACCACACCCCCGGCTAAGATATTAGAGCCAACGGCGCGCACAATGCCTTGATAGTCCACGCCATCATGGTCATAAAACCGAATATCTTCCGTAGAAATAAACGCTTGTGCCAGTTTGTCGGGAATTTGTTTGAGTCGAAGTTTTTCCCGAGTCGCTGGCCCGGTCTGCATTAAAATATCGCCGTTACTGGCTTTAATCGTAATCGTACCATCCCGATTAAAAGATGCAATCCCACTCACGGAAACTTCCGGTAGACTTTGATCAACTAAATGCCATTGCCAAGCTCCATAACCCAAGGCTCCAGCACCCAAACTAATTACCCCAACTCCGATCCAGACCCTAGGACGACGATACCATTTGTTGGCTA
>DATNRE010000744.1:0-7972 GCA_036703685.1 Candidatus Obscuribacterales bacterium | reverse complement strand
TACAAAATTTCAACATAATATATTTTAGAATCGATCCAAATAGCAAGCCTCACAGATATAACACTTTCAGGCTTCTTTCGGATAGTCTTTTCAAGGAATTTAAGAATCAGCCAATAAGAGAACAAATTCTCTCGTTGATTCATTCAGCTAGTGGGATCACGCAAGCTGAAACTGAAGATCTGTATAAGACCTCGTTGAAGATATTGGAAGCCAACTCAAGCAGTCAAGAAGCAAAAACGTTAGTTCTTGACTTGGGCAGGTTACATTACAGCATTTTGAGACCAAATAAAAAGCCCACCATCTACGATGAGCAAGCTATTCAAAATGACATTATTGTGCGATCCAAATAGCTTCCCCCTAGTTCCCAGGTAGAACCTGGGAACCCTGTTCAGGAGGCTTTGCCTCCGAGGAACGGTAGGCGGAGCCTGCTTAAAGTATTGCTAGGCAGAACCCAGCAACAAGAAATATCTGGTCAGGACTTACGCATTTTTTCTTCTAGTTTTTGTTGATGAGCTAAAGTTTTTTTTCCTTTTATTCTTCTTTTTTTTGTTGACGAGCTAAAGCTCTTTCTTCTTTTTGTTCAGTTTTTTGTTCACCTTTAACCCTTTTATGTTCGTCTTTCAAAAGTGCCATTTGTTGTTTATTCTCTAATTTTATTTTTAATCTTTCAGTTTTTTGATTTTCTTTATTTTGTAAATATTTAAGTCTAGCCTGATAAGATTCCTCGCTTTCATTAGGATTTTTAGCAAAAATATTACTGGTTTGAATAATATCTTTAGCTTTTTCACCCGTTACTTCAACAATTTTTTCAATTTCAACAATGTCTTTAATAATGTCTTTAATCTTACTTAATGGATTAAACATAATTATGACTCCTAAAACTTAATTAAATGTTAACAGGACTTGCGTACTCAGTCAAGTGTTCAACGAGAGAATAAACCTTTCAGCCTCATGACCGATGCCCAGAGCAACGAGATTTCATTTCAGTGCGTAAGTCCTACTGGTAAGTCATATTTTTCTTGAAATTCTGCAAAGGCTTGATTTAGAGGAATTCCTTAACCTTGTTCAAATTCTTCAGGGGAGAGAAAAAGAAATTTTAGAAAATCCCACCACCTTATCGGGAGAAGATATTTTACCGGGATTTGTTTTAAATCTTTCATTAATTTGGTAATTCAGACTGCCCGCAGAAACGTATTCTTAGATTACGTTTCTGCGGATAAAGACCTAATTCCTTGCTGTAGTATCTTTAGCCTATAACCCAAAGTTCCTGGTTGATCAACCTCTAAATTTTCAATCAGTTTGTCCAACAATAAATTTAACTCAACTCTAGTTTTTTCTTGAAGTATTCTATTAATATCTTGCCCCAGTAAGTAGATGTTGGCATCAAGAAAGTCAATTACTCCCCCTGCAAGTTCATCCACTAATTCTGTATATACACGATCTTCATCTTCGTACCTTGATAAGATAAATTCAATGTCTTCTAAATCTTTGTTAGTACGTTCTCCCCGATCTCCCCAAGCAAAAACTTTGAGAACGATAAAAGCTGGCGTATCAATCACTTTAATTTCTAAGTCATCAATACTAGCAGTTGTTGCATGAAAGAGAGCTTCAGGAAAACCTAAAACATTCATGGGTTTACCACTATCAGGCCAAACAATTTCTTGATTAGGCTCACCAATTTCTCCAAAGGGGACTATATCAACCTCAATATTGGTTTCTATATGAATAAATTTATGAGCATTTTTTGTGGGTTTAAAACGAGAAGAATTACCACCGATTAGATTGTTCTGAAGTTTTTCATAGGCTTCCCAACTCTCTATAGATATCGCCACATCCCAATCCTTAGTTCCCCTACCTTCCCCGAATTTCTGGTCAAAGATTAATAACCTAGCTCCCGCACCAACCAGAATCATAGGTAACTCTAATGCAGTGACTATATTTACTAAATCAGCCAAAACCTGCTTCTCTTTAGAATCAATCATTCTTTTGAGCTATCTCCTCAATATATCGATTATAAATGAGTATACCAGTTTCTTTTAATCGGCTATTACCCGTCCGTACTAACTCTACGTGAATTAATAATGGATGAACAATATTCTTCAATTCTCTAAATTCGTTTTGATCATACTTGTCATGTCCAAAACTTTCAAGCAACACAATACTTCCTTCAGGATCAGGTTTTAGCTTTAATTTAACTGCTATCTGGCGGTAATCAACATTTTCACCAAGATGCAGTATTGCACTAATAGGACGAAGATATTCAGTTAGAATTGAGGCGGCAAGCTCACCACCGATTAGATAGCCATATTGATCTGCGTATTTTTTAAGGTCATCTTCGATTTCTGAAAAATTCCGTTTTCCAATGGGACTAAATGTTCCGATTTTTAATTTTAAACGTAATCTTTCCGAGTATCCTAACTCCCACCTTTCAAGAAGTTTGACATAATCAATGATTTCGTATCTTCCGTATTTGTAAGTTATGTAATCTAACTCGTGAAGTTTTTTTAGGGTGCTTTTCACCGTTTTTGTACTAACACCAGAAATGTAAGAAATTTGTTCAATATCATCCCCTTTTAAAGTATTGGGCTGGCTGAGTAAGGCATACATAACTTGCAAAGCAGCGCTAGTAATTTCTAAAGACTTATTTTTACTATCTTTTGAAGTCTGGTTACGAATTACTACATAAATTCCTGGGCTATTAAGATAAATATTTCCATCAACATCAATAAATTCAATATTTCTTTCTAAGAGTTGATCCACAACTAGATTAGACAAACTGCGTGTCACAAGTAGAGGTTTTTGACCAGGATTTAGTCTGTCACCTAACTTAGTCAAATAATCTGCAACTGGTTCAACAACATCATTTGTGACACCCGTTTTGATTTCACAGACATAATTGACAGTATTATGAGAAGTGCTAATTGTTAGCTCTCCATCTGCCAAAACCTCACTAGAAAAATAAGATTCTCCTAGAGTTGCCTTAATATTAGGTAATGATTCAAGGTAGGCAAGACACTTTTGGAATAGTGGGTTTTTGGGAGGCATTGAACGATTCCCCAGATGACGCGACAAAGTTTAATTATATCTTTAGATGTGTATTTCCGTTGTTTTCAGTCTTCAGCCTGTATCCAATTCCAATAATAATTGAATCTTTTCCTTCTCTTCAGAATCAACTGTTTCCAACTCCCTAACAATATTAAAATCCTTACTAACCTTAGATAACTCTAATAAAGTCGGATCAATTCTATTTCTATATTTTTTCTCCTCATATAACCAGTTCAATATATCCGACAAGTGCCAGATAGAAGGAGTCCCACTATAGATGGGTTTTGGAGATTTTAGTTCATTTTTGATCAACAAATTGCGAATATTTTGCCGTGTACATCCGAGCAATTTAGCAACCTCAGTTAAACTAACAAAATCCGGGCTAACTTCAGTCAAAACTGCCTGGGGAATAGCCCGTTTAACATCCTGAATTGCGCTATAAACTGCTTTTCTAGCAGATGAAGATTCACGGATAAAATTGAGGGCAATTTTCCCCTTTTTACCGATTCCAATTAAGGCATCATCACAGCCTTCTGTTGCCAAAATCTCTAGGTAATTATCGGGATTGACTTGAGTATCTGGGAGATTAAAGTTTAAAATAAAATTATATTCTGACATCTTTTTAATTCTCCTCTTTCTCTTTTGTTTGATTATGAATAGTGCAGTTATCGATAACACGACGGATTAGTTTAGCATGATTGCCTGGATTTTTAGGGGTACTCCAAACACTGGCAATACAAAATTCTCCACAGCGACAATCATTGTTATTATAAGGACAGTAAATTTTTCCCCACGCATGAGAGCCACCCTCTACAATACGCCATCCATTTTGTTCAGCATACTTCAAGGCTGCTTCAATTTCTGGCTTAGAATGTTTTTTCCTAGACATAAAATTCCGAGCTTGTATTCACTATAGTTTATTTTGATAAAATTGTCAAGTGACAACTTATTATAACCTGGATAGAATGAGGCAAACTCTCTGTTATATTTATATCCGGGTGCGGGTGCGTGTGCTTTGATAGCTGCACCCTACAATAGTTTAGAATGTCTATTATTGTGAAAAATCATGACTCATCCTCAAGTTATTTGTATTGGTGAAATATTGTTTGATCGGTTATCAAATGAATTAGGAAAACCCTTAGAAACCGTTAAATCTTGGACAGATTACCCCGGAGGGGCTCCGGCTAATACGGCTTGTGGATTAGTGAAATTAGGGATTCCTACGGCTTTTATAGGCTGTATTGGAGAAGATAAATCGGGAGATCAATTAGTAGAAGTATTAACTCAAACTGGAGTTAATATTGTCGGAGTTCAACGCCATTCTAGCGCGCCGACCCGGATTGTTTATGTGGTGAGAGATGAAAAGGGCGATCGCAGTTTTGCAGGATTTGGAGAGCGAAAGACCACGGAATTTGCTGATACTTATTTACGGTCAGAAGCCCTACCTCATGAATTATTTAAAACCGCAAAATTCCTGATTTTAGGAACATTAGAGTTAGCCTATCAACAGAATCAAGAGGCTATATTAACAGCAGTTAATATAGCTAAAAATTATAACGTTCAATTATTTATTGATGTTAACTGGCGACCGATGTTTTGGCAAGATCCAGATCAAGCAATTGAACTCATTTTAAAATTTATTCAAAATGCTGATTTTTTGAAATTAACCGACGAAGAAGCAGAATTATTATTTAATACCATAAATCCAGAAGCGATCGCTAAACAGTTACAAATTCAAGGAGTATTTGTTACCGCCGGAGAACGGGGTTGTACCTATTATTTAGGGGATAATTATGGGAAAATACCCGCATTTTCTGTTAATGTAGTCGATACAACCGGAGCCGGAGATGGTTTTACCGCCGGAATTATTGATCAATTCTGTAAATTAGGCATAGAATCTATTAATAATTCTCAAATAGCCAAAAAAATAGTTATATTTGCCAGTGTAGTCGGGGCATTAACCACAACAAAACCCGGGGCGATCGCCGCCCAACCTACTTTAACAGAAGTTAAAACTTTTTTAGAGAAATTTTTGTAATAATTTTCCCTAATTATTAATCAAAAATAGCGAGAAACAAAGAAAAATCTATTTCAGCATGGGGATAGACCCGGATTTTGATTATAATTTTTAATGCCAATTGTAATCAAGCACATGAAAAAATACATTTCTCGTCTGTTAGCCCTAGTTCTCGTGGCCGCCATTACTCTAGTCGGATGCGGTGGGAGTCACTCGGGAATGTTAACGGGCAATTATTCTAAAGATACTTTAGCCGTTGTCGATAGCTTGAGAAGCGCCATTCTGTTACCTGAAGATGCTCCCGAGAAAGCTGAGGCCCAAGGTCAAGCCAAGGAAGTCATTAACGAATTTATCGCTCGTTACCGTCGCGATAGTGCTGTAACCACCCTGAGTTCCTTTACTACCATGCGTACAGCCCTCAACGCCCTAGCGGGTCATTATAGCTCCTATCCTAACCGTCCCATCCCCGATAAATTAAAAGAGCGTTTGGAACAAGAATTTAAACAAGTCGAAGCTGCCGTCAGTCGAGGAGCATAATCAGTCATCAGTTGTAGGGGCGGGTTCATCGAAATTTAGGTGATTAACAAAGATTTAAAAGAACCCGCCCGTACCAGAAATCAGTTATTAGTTATCAGTTTAGAGACGTGCCACGGTGCATTTATGGTATTTTAATAATCTGTCTAATAGCTTAATCACCTCAATCTGGATAAACCTGCCCGTAGCCATTATCAGTTCACTTCCCTACTGATTTTGTTTGGGAGGTTATGAATAATTAAAAATGTAGTAGAATCTGATAAAGTTTTATGTCAAATTTGATGGTTTATAAACGCCGTTTTTCTGGGTTATTATTGAACTTTTTAATCACCCTTTCCTTGAATCCGTTTTTATTCATTTCTGTCGCCAATTCTCAAACCCTGGCTCGGTGTAAATTATCTCCTCAAGCGATCGCCCAAAAAGAAAGTTTACGACAAGCCGTATTAACGGGAAATTCAGAAGCCATTAAAAACTATAATACTATTCTAACTCAACACGCCCAACAAGTCAATCAATGTCGTCAACAAATTACTCCTAAAAATCAAGCTATTTGGTTAAGATTATATCCCTGTGATACAAGAACCGGAGAAATTGATCGGATTTTAGATAATATTATAAATAGAGGCTATAACAAAGTTTACTTAGAAGTCTTTTATGATGGTCAAGTCTTATTACCTTCGAGCAAAAATCCCACAGCTTGGCCAGCAGCCATCCGAATACCTGGAACAGAAAACCAAGATTTATTAGCAGAAACTATCCAAAAAGGTAGGCAACGAGGCTTAAAAGTCTATGCCTGGCTGTTTATGTTAAACTATGGCTATACTTACACATTAAAACCAGATCGAACATCAGTTTTAGCCGTGAATGGGAGAGGCGAAACCACCACGACAGCAGTAGTAGACAAAACCAAAATAGACGAATACGGAGAAAGTTTTGTTAATCAAGGGTTTGTTGACCCCTATCATCCCGTAGCCAGACAAGATTATTTAACCTTATTAAATGCCATTTTACAACGTCGTCCCGATGGCGTTTTATTTGATTATGTTCGCTATCCTAAAGGGTTAGGAGCGGATTCCGTCGCCTCAAAAGTTAAAGACCTCTGGATTTATGGAGAATATTCTCAACAGGCATTTTTAAATCGAGCCAGTAGTCAGAAAGGGCGAGACTTGATGCAGCGATTTTTACAGCAAGGATTTATTACCGAAATTGATGTTAAAACCGTGAATGAAAAGTATCCAAAGGAAAAAGATAAACCCTATTGGCCCGATGAAAAAGAGTGGAAAACCTTAGCTTCTATTCCCAAGATGGGAGAAACCTTACAACTACAATTATGGCGTCTGAGTGTTGCCCATGCTAGACAAGGAGTTTTAGATTTTTTAGCCCTAGTAAGTCAACCCGTACAAAGCCAAGGAATTCCAGCCGGGGCGGTATTTTTTCCCGAAGGAAATCGCACTATCGGACAGATGGGATTTGACTCTCGAATGCAGCCTTGGGATCAATTTTCGCCATCAATTGAATGGCATCCTATGTCCTATGCTGTCTGTGGTCAAGTCAATTGTATTACCGCTCAAGTGCAGCAAGTTGTAACTCAAGCTCCCCCTGGAACTCAAGTTATCCCAGCTTTGGCAGGAGACTGGGGAAAATCAATTAAAAATCGCCCTTCTTTACAACAGCAAATGACGGATATTTACAGTACAATTCCTCAAATTAATGCCTTTAGTCATTACGGTTATGACTGGCAAGATGCTGAAGAAACTAGACAAAGAAAATTTTGTAAACAATAATCAATTCTATCGGATTAACCTTAACTATGGTTCAGATTTGATCAATAACGCTATAATTGTCTTATCAATTGGAGTTAGTTTTATGAAAAGTGCAGAACCTCAAGCTGGGTTAACCAGTATTTTTTTGGGAATTGCCTTAGCCGTATTAGCCTTAATTTCGGTCAATTCTTTTGTGATTATTAACCCGGGTCAAGCGGGGGTATTAAGTATTTTAGGAAAAGCTCAAGATGGGGTATTATTAGAAGGAATCCACTTTAAACCCCCCTTAGTTTCTGCTGTTGATGTTTATGATTTGACCGTGCAAAAATTTGAAGTTCCGGCTCAAAGTTCTACCAAAGATTTACAACAATTATCAGCGAGTTTTGCCATTAACTTTAGGCTTGACCCGATACAGGTGGTTAGAATTAGACGAGAACAGGGAACCTTACAAAATGTTGTTTCTAAGGTCGTTGCTCCCCAAACCCAAGAATGCTTTAAAATTGCGGCGGCTAAACGAACTATTGAAGAAGCCATTACTCAACGGGAATTATTAAAATCAGATTTTGATCTAGCCTTGAATGACCGATTAGATAAATATGGGATTATTGTCTTA